>WBUH01000020.1 GCA_008933805.1 Bacteroidota bacterium | reverse complement strand
CGCTCAATTTCGTGGCGTTGGTATTGGTGCGGTATTCGTTGGGTAAATAAAAACGATAACGGGTTTTTGCTAAAACCAACGGTTTGTTTTCCCCCTGAAAATGCAGTGAGAAAGCCCGAAGCAGCAAAGCGTTGCAGGTTGATTACCATATCATACTTAGTGTTTCGTATGGTTTTCAATAGCTGCCACAAGTGTTTGTATTTGCCCTCTTTTTTATTCCAAACAAGCAGAGTGTTTATAAAAGGATGTCCGGCATAAAGGCTCTCGTTTCCTTTGCGTACCAAAAAATCAATACGGGCATTGGGATGATGTTGGTGCAGTTTTTCAAGCACACCACTTGCCAAAATAGCATCGCCGATAAAGGCCGTTTGTATTACCAGTATTTTTTGAAGCGAAACTGCGCTCATTGAGTGCAAAGATATAGTGTTAAATGGCTTGTTAAGCGTTTACGGCTAAATGGAATTTGTTTATTGAAAGGCAGGTTTAACCAACAGGGTGTTTTCTTTTTCAACCACTACCTGACCCGCAGCAGCTCCTTTGGGCTTGCGTACGTACTTTTTTTCGGTGTAAATGACGGGACAAAGACTATCGGTTCGGCCTTTTGAAAAATAGGCCGCTAACGATGCTGCATATTCCAACACATCAACTGGGACGGTTTGTCCGGGTTTGGTTTTTATCACCACGTGTGAGCCTGCCAACCCGCGGGCGTGTAGCCAAACATCGTTTTTGGCCGCGTGTTTTTGGGTAAGTAAATCGTTGTTTACTGAGTTTTTACCCACTAAAATGGTGTATCCGCTCTTTTCAAACTCTTTAAAAAGGGTTGGTTTATCAATATTTTCAGTGGCTTGTTTGTCCTTCTCCATACCGCGCAAGCTTTTACCATCGGCAGCTTGCAGTGCGGTTTCCAGTTTTTCTGAAATTTCTACAAGTTCTGTCTCAGCCTTTTGCAGGTTGTCTTGCAGTACCTCTATTTCCTTTACTTGGTTTTTGGCCTTGCGGTAATAGTTTTCTGCATTCTCTTGCGGGGTAAGCTCTTTTTTAAGTTTTATATCAATGTTTTGGTTGGTATAAAAGTTAAGCAAGGTGGTTTTTTCAAGTCCCTTTTGCAGTTGGTAAAGATGCGCCATCAAAATATCTCCGATGTGGTTGTAAGGAGTTTGTGTGGCAATGGTATTCAACTTGGTTTTTTTTGAGTGGATTTCCTTCTCCAGCTTATCTTTGCGCTGTTTAAGGGTGTTTACAAGGTTATTTTTCTTTTCCTCAAAAAAGTACTTGCCTAAATACAAGCGGGCAAAATCATTCTGAGCGGTTATAGCATCGGTATAGTCGCCTAATACTTCGCCTTTGTTATAAAAGGTAAGCGCATATCCGTTGTTGGTTTTGCTGATATAAAACTGTGATGTGGCCAGTGTGTTCAATACCCTTTCAGCCATTTGCTTCTTTTGTGCGGCATCAGCTTCAAAATACCCTGTGCTGTTCAATTCTTCAACGGCATCTGCTGGGATAAAAGGCAGTTTTTTTGCTACCTCAGCGGTAGTAGCGGCAGCTTGCAATAAATCACTTACGGCGATGGTTTGTGGGGCTGTTATTTGGGCAAAGTCGAGTTGTGTATCGGCTTTCAGTTGTTTTCTGAAAACATCCACCACAGTGTTTTGGTTGAGTGATATCACGTTCCCGTTTTTGCCAAACAGTTTAATATAAAGGTATAGGCCGCCGGCAAACTGTATGTGAAAGCTACGTTCAAAATCGTGCACCTTTACCTCAACCACTACTTTTGATTCAAACAGCCTGAATTGTGGTTGTTTGTTTTTGGGTAAAGGAGCATCAATAGGGAAGGAGAGAACACTATCGGTATTGATGGTGTTGAATTTTATGGGGAAATAACTGCCATCAGTAGTTTTAAACAGCAACCACAATTCTTGCTTTGAAGTACTGAAACCTTCAACAAACAAAGCCCCTTGCAAGATGCTATGCAATTTTGCGGTAAGGTGCTTTAAGAAGTAGTAGTTATTGTGGTTCAACGTTTAGGTGCTAATGGGGTAATTGTTAAAGTTAGCTTTAACAATCAGGCAATTAGTATTATTGAGCTGTAGCAGGGGTTGTGGCAGCAGCAAATGCCTCTTCGTAAGTTTGGCAATAGCCTAATGCAACAAGCTCGTTGTCAATATCAGTAAGGGCAACGGGTTTGCCGTCAGTTACCCAAATGGTATGCTCAAACTGTGCACTTAATTTTCCGTCAATCGTGCGGGCTGTCCAGCCGTCGCGCTTGTCTACTTTGCTGCGGGCTTTACCGGCGTTTATCATCGGCTCCACAGTAAAAGTCATTCCTGCTTTCAGCTTAGGGCCGCTGTTCTTATCTCCAATATGGGTTACCTCAGGGTCTTCATGGAATTTTAAACCTACACCGTGTCCGCAAAACTCATACACAGTACTGTACCCGTGTTTGGTGGCGTGGCGGTTAATGGCAAAACCAATGTTTCCTAAGTAATTACCGGGAGTACATTGCTCAATACCCAAAGACATTGCTTCTTTGGTTACTTTCACCAATTTTTTGGCATACTCACTCACTTCGCCCACTTCATACATTTTGCAGGTATCGCCAAAGTAGCCTTTTAAAATAGTGGTAACATCAATGTTCACAATATCACCGTCGCGCAAGGCATACTGGTTGGGTACACCGTGGCATATCACATCGTTAGGGCTGATGCAGCTACCGTATTTATAACCTTTGTAGCCTATGGTAGCAGGGGTAGCACCGTGGTCACGTACGTATTCCTCGCACTTTTTGTTGATGAACTCGGTGGTATTACCGGGTATCACAAATTGCTCAAGGTATTTAAGGGTTTGGGCAGCCAAAACACTGCTGTTCCTAATTCCCTCTATTTGTTCAAGATTTTTTAAAACAACTGCCATTTTTAATAAGTGTGCAAAGATACCACTAAGTTTTAGGATTTGCAGAATTTGAAACTCGCAATTGAGCTTAGTTACGTAATCTCATTTTTGTAGTAATAACAACGGAACAGCTGTGTTTGTTTTGCAGTTTGCGACTACTCCACTAGGTTAAACCCAACCGTTTTTACCCGTTTGGTGGGTATTCCGTCAATATTTTCTTCAAGAATCATTGCCTGTGCTGCTGGTGTGCTAAACACCTGCTGCATATTTTGTATGGCTCCGGCAGGTACTTTAGCTGCTTGTAATTGCTGTAAAAGGTGCTCACCGTTCAGTTTGGCTGATAGTTCGTTTAGTAGTAAAATCAACTGCGGACGGTTGGTTACACGTGCTGGGTTGGTTGCAAAACGCTCGTCAGCGGCAAGGTTAGCATCGCCTAATAACTCGCACAAGTGCGCAAATTGTTGGTTATTACCCACTGCCAATACAATTTGGTATCCGTTAGCACAGTTTAAAATATCACCATAGGGGCAAATATTGTAATGGGCATTGCCAATACGGTGTGCCACTTGACCCGCCATTAGCCAATTGGTAGCCATATTACTTAGCATTGCAAGGCCGCTATCGTATAGTGTGGTGCTTACATGGCAGCCGTTACCTGTTTTTTCACGTTGCCACAAGGCAAGTAATATCCCTTGTTTCAGTTGGTGTGCGGCCAATAAATCAATCATAGCAAAAGGCATTTTTACGGGGCCGCTATCGGGCGTACCGTTCATGCTCATATAGCCCACTTCGGCTTGCAGCACTACATCAAATGCCGCACGGGGGTCTTTATTGCCGTAACCCGTCAACTCGGCATAAATAAGTTTCGGGTTAATGGCTTTAAATGTATCGTAATCCATGCCCAGCTTATGAGCGTCGCCGGGCTTATAATTGGCAACTAAAATATCAGCAGACTTTGCCAATTCATAAACTTGCTGTTTTCCTTCGGGACTTTTTAAGTCAAGAAACAAATGTTGTTTGCCCCAATTTACTGAACAAAAATATGCCGATATGGGACTGTCAATGCTTTCGGTGGGTAATTTCCAACTGCGGGTTACATCGCCGCCTGTGGCCGGATTTTCAATCTTAATCACTTCCGCACCCAGTTCAGCCAAAAACATCCCCACGGCGGGGCCTGCCAGCACTGAAGCCAGCTCAATAACTTTTATATCTTGCAGGGGCTTATCAAGCATTGGTTGCAGGGTAATAGAACGAAAGCAACTTGTAGATGTACAAGAACACAAAAACGGCGTTAGCAATTAAAATACCTATAACCTTTGAGCGGGTATATTTAATCTCGGGTCTGTACTCAGTTTTGGTAGGGAACATCATCACGATAAAACCCAACAATGTACCTGCTATGAATGCCCCAAAAAAGGGAAACAGTATATATCCCACTTGGTAAAGTGTACTGTGCTCGGGCTTTTGCACGTAGGTGTGCACCGCAGTGAACATATTGAAGGCAAACAATGCCAACGAAATGTAGATGTATTTTTTAGCGATGCCGAAATCTATTGCAGTTTTTTTCATGGGCTGCAAAGGTAGTGAACAAAGTTTTTTTAGAGGGCTTTTTAGCGGATAAGTTTAACTACACCGTTTTTGGTATAGGTGCGTAATATTTTATCAAAGTACCCTTGGTAGCGCAGCCTCCATAAATAAGTATCTGTAGGCAAAAAGGCATTTTTATAAGTGCCGTCCCAACCTTTTTTAGGGTCGTTGCTTTCAAATACTTTCTCGCCCCATCGGTTATATATCTCAATTCCGTAATTAAATACCTCAGTATAAACGGGGGCAAACGTATCGTTTAGTAAATCATTGTTGGGGCTAAAGGCTTCGGGCAGCAACAACCAATTATCACACAGGGTAAATATTTCTACAGAGTCTTGTGCCTCACAACCTTTAGTGTTGGTTACGTACACCCTATACCAACCTGTTTTTGAGGCTGTATAGGTTTGGTTGGTGGTTAATCCCGGTTCCCACAAATAAGTGGCAAAACCGCTTTCCGCAGTTAAGTTTAAAGTTTCACCGTCTTCTTCACACAAAAAATAAGTACTGTCAAAAAAGTCCACTTCCAGTTTTGGGTAAAAGCTAATGGATATGGTATCCGTTTCAATACATTTTGGCCCAATGCTTATTGTAAGAGAATATGTGCCCGCGGTATCCACCGGCAGGATAGTGTCTTTACTACCGGTGTTCCAAGTATAATCAAAACTGCCTTTTGGGCCTTGCAGGGTGATAGTGTCTTCAAAGCAAAGTGTAGTATCGGGGCCAAGGGTTACTTTTGGAGGCTTAATTATTGATACCTCTTTGTAAATGCTGTATTTAAGCCCGCACAAAAACCAACTTAACGATACGTTGTAAGTGCCCGTGTCGGTAAATGTGTGTGAAGGAATATCGTTGGTTGATGTTTTATTCGTACTGGTTGGGTCGTCAAAATCCCACAATAGCGAATCCAAAAAAGGCATATTGGATGGGGTGAACACCGTGGTGTCTTTATAGCAGGTGTTTTTTACATCAACCTTTGTAGTAATTACCGGATTTCCCGGGATAGAGATATCATACATCAGCACCGGAAAACGTGTCGCCGTTTTTCCATTGCTTAAAGTAAGGTTGTTTGTCATGTAGGCGGCTGCCAGCGAAAACAAATCAGGTTTTTCAATCACATCTATACTCCCGCTTGGGTTGCCCGCTACGTTTTTTGTAATGTATATCTTACCGTCAGGCCCTAGTTTAATGTCGTTGTAGGCTTGGGCACTGTTTGCTATCTCTTGGCTCGACTGAAAATCGGTGCCGCTGTATTGTACTACCCGCCCTTGGCTTTGACCAAAAATTGCATACATCTGCAAGTTAGAAGGGGAGAAGGCTATACTTTTAGCGTTGTTCCAGCCTGCACCAATCGGTAGGTTTCTTGGTGTACCTACGGTTCCGCAGGTTTTGCTGAAACTATATTGGTTGATAGCGGCTGTGGTGGGTGAATTAAATGCAATAAAAATTTTATCGCCAGCGCGGTCGGTTACCAAATCGCCCAGCGTAGTTATTCCGTTGTGAAAGCCCATTACTGAGCGTATGGGTGTTTGTATGCCTGCATTGGTTATGGGGTAACACTCAAAAGTATCGTTACCGTTGCTTCCTCTAAAAGTTATCAGCCAATAACTGTCGGTAGTTTCGTGCCTTGCTATGGCAAATTTGTTGGCAATGGCGGGGGCTAATAAATTGTCTATAGAAATTACCTTACCCAATCCGCCGTTTTCGTTCATATCAATCAAGGCGTATCGAAGCTGGCCATTATTATACATAAATACATAATGCTGACCTGCTTTTACAGGGTTGGGACAAGAAGTAACATGACCGCAAACAGGGTTTGACAGTATGCTTGCACCATTATCCATAATGTTATTGGTACGATTCCAAACGGTAATCCCATCGGTATAAAAAAGCAATTGCCCTGTAGTTGCGTTTGAAACAGTTGCACTAACGGTGCCGGTAATTTGTGAGGCATTTGCCACTTCTACAGGTGAGGTACCTGTATTAAAGTTAAAGGCTACGTTAGTGCCGAAATACCAGTTATCATGTTGCCTTTGAGCCTGTGTTGCAGTAGCCCCAAGGCAAACCCAACACATAAAAATTATGGCACATAGGCTGTTGTATTTCATACGCAATAATAATGACGCAAAACATACATACTCTGTTGTGCCTGTATATTTTTTATAACAAACATATCCTATGGCCTGATTTTTGGCTATGTTGCCCGCAAAACCATTAAATTTGCCCCGTGATTAGGTATATACTCACTTTTTTGCTGTTAGTTATTGCAGGCTCCGTGCTGTTTGCCCAAACCGATACGGTGGCAACCATTGATACGGGTATTGTAGTAAACCAAGCTTTACCAGTAGCTAAAAAGAGCATTGTAGAAGTAGATACCCCGCCTGCACATTCACCTAAAAAGGCCATGATATACTCGGCTCTTTTGCCCGGTGCCGGACAGATTTATAATAAGAAATACTGGAAAGCCCCCGTTGTATGGGCAGGTTTTGCAGTGTTTGGCTACTTTATCAATCAAAACAACCGCGAGTATAAACGGTTTAGAAAAGCATATAATTACAGTGTTGATACGTTCGCATCAACCGTATCTGAGTTTCCGAATGCCGACCCTGCGTTGCTTGCCAATGAACGTGATGTTTACCGTAAATGGCGCGATTTATCGATAATACTTACCGTAGGCTGGTATGCCTTAAATATAATTGATGCTAATGTAGATGCACATTTGTTTGAGTTTAATGTGAACGATGTGGCTACTTTGCGCTGGGAGCCCACATTCAATATGGCCTTCCAGCAACCCAACACCCCTTTTAGCGGCGGAGTACGACTGAGTTTAGGATTCTAATGGACTCATTATATGGAAATAGTTCCTTTCGACCCTCTGTATGCAACTCATTTTGAGCGGTTGAACAAGGCTTGGCTTGAAAAATACTTTTATATAGAACCTATTGATGAGTATGTGCTTGCGAACCCCCAAGAGGCAATACTAGACCACGGCGGAAAGATTTTGTTTGCCAAACACCAAGAGCAAATTATCGGCACTATAGCCATGAAATGGCAAAGCGAAGGAGTGATTGAACTTACCAAAATGGGGGGTGATGAAGCTTTTCAAGGGTTAGGAGCGGGTAAACTTTTGTTTGAAACCGCACTCACCACGGCCAAGCGAATGGGTGCACATCGTATTATCTTATATTCAAATACTATACTGGCACCTGCCTTATCCATCTATCGTAAATACGGTTTTGTAGAAGTTCCTCTTGAAAAGGGATTGTATGAACGCTCTGATATTAAGATGGAGTTACCGTTTACTGATAGCATTTAGCACACACATTTTTGCGTAATCGCGCACGCGCGTTTTTTTTAATTTTTAACCTCGGTTTTCGCCTTCTTGCTGGCAAACAGATGGTTATTGTTGTAGTGTTTATTTGACGGTTTAAAAATGTCTTAAAAAATATACATCAAAAGATAGAATAACGGGTTTTATCACCCTTTGCTACATGGGTGTATTGGGTGTATCTTGCATTCGTGTTCATAATTCATGGAGTTAATTTGTCACTTTTTATAAAGTATTCAAACTCTGATGATATGGAGTGTAGCCCT
The DNA here is from genome assembly GCA_008933805.1 of Bacteroidota bacterium. Classification (NCBI taxonomy): domain Bacteria; kingdom Pseudomonadati; phylum Bacteroidota; species Bacteroidota bacterium. Next base: position 70,558 of record WBUH01000020.1, on the reverse strand, counting down.
GCAATTGCACACACGTTAAGGGGCGTAAGGCTTATTGTACATGTTTACGGTTGATGAAGGTTATCTCATTAGCTTCATAATCGTATAAAGGCTTATCGCCTAGTTTTTCAAACACTTCCTTTTGCATAAAGTACTCTTTGCGTATGTCGGTTAAAGTTTTAGGAGATTTTGAGATGCCGATGAATTCCTTTCCGTCAATTGAAGTTGCAATGGTATAGCTACCGTTTTCGGTATCAATATGCCAAAGCGAAACCAGCGTGTATTTTGTATTTTTAAGTGCCTCGATGAAGGAATTGTAATCGCCTCCGGTACCTTTTGATACATTAAGGTTAAAAATTTCTATAACGGTTTTAACCGTTGGGTAAGCTGCATTTGGTATTGGTGCCGTAAAGGCAATTTCGTTTTCAGTATCGGCATAGCACTGCTTTGCCAATTCATTAGTGGCTGAAAAAAAATTCAATAACGAAAGCAGCCCATCAAAGCGTTTTTGTATATCGCTCATGGGATTTTGTAGTTAAGTAGTTAAGTCTCCAAATATAGTGTAATATTAAATTAACAATAAAATCCTTTCGACGAATGTATTTGTTTTAGCCATTGGCAATTTTTCTATAAATTCGTCGTTACTATAAATCTTAAAATAAAAAACCGATATGTATAAACGTATTAAATTCTTTATTGCTTTTGCCGTTTGTATCCCAACTTTGCTACATACCGCAAACGCTCAACGGTCTAATTATACCGAGGATGATATCATCATCATGCGCAGTCAAGAAGATGTGTGCCGTAACATTATGATGCTGCTTGAAGAGAAGAATGTTGATAGCGCATTACACTACTTTCACAAAAAGGATAAGGCCATGAAGAAAAAACTAACCGATATATCTACAGCTATACAGCAGTATAAAGGAAAGTTTACGTTTGAAATTTCGCCCGATGCCGTTAGCGAACAAGAGAACCATTACTATTGCAAATACACTACTGACGAAAGGGATACTGTGAAATACCGCGTGGATTTTGCATTTGGCCGTTTTGACAAAGATTATAAGGTTGACAGGATTGTAGAGTCGAAGCCTAAAACGCCTGCTCCCAAGACGAAGAATAAGAACAAAAACAAAAAATAATTTTGACTTCTGTTACCGAAACTGAATTTAAAAAGATGCCCCTTTTGCAACGCTATAAAGCGTTAGAACAAGAGGGGCATTTTGTTGAACGCCGTATATACAGAGGCATGGAAGCCTTTTTGTATAAAATGGACGGCTTTTATGTGGAGGCTTGGAAAAGGTATATGCTGGCAGAAGTATGCTGGATTGAAGTGGTGCCTGAAAAGACTCTTGAAAAATATGTTGATTCAGTAGACTTGACTAAGCTACTGGATAGCTGATACTTCGTCGATTGCTTCAACTATCACTTTGCAAACTTCTGTAATCTGTTCATTAGTAATAATTAAAGGGGGCGCAATACGCATTTTATGACCGCAATGCAAAAACCAATCGGTAATTACACCCTTGCTTATACAGTTTGAAATTACTGTTTTATTAAAAACTTCGTCACCCAAATCCAAGCCAAGCATTAATCCCGTTCCGCTAATTGATTTAATTGCCGGATGCTGTAACAGTTGCTTAAACAGCAAGCTTTTTTGGGCTATCTGGGGTGTCAAATCACTATTATTTAAAAACTCAATGCCTGCCAAGGCGGCCGCACAGCATACGGGGTGCCCGCCAAACGTTGTGATGTGACCCAGCACAGGGTTTTGGGCAAGGTTGTCCATCAACGTGCGGTTGGCTATAAAAGCACCTAAAGGCATACCTGCACCCAATGCCTTAGCCAATACTAAAATATCGGGTTCAATACCAAAATGCTCAAAGGCAAACCATTTTCCGGTGCGTCCCATCCCGCACTGTATTTCATCCAATATCAGCAAGGTGCCTGTTTGGTCGCACTTCTTGCGCAGTTGCAAAAGAAATTCTTGGGTAGGAGCAATATAACCAGCTTCACCTTGTATGGTTTCTAATACCACACAGGCTGTTTCAGAGGTAATACTATCTAACGTTTGAATGTTGTTGTACTCAATAAAACCAACGTTTGGCAACAAGGGACGGTATGCAGCCGTATAATACTCAGCATCCATAAGGCTTAACGCACCTTGAGTAGAACCGTGGTAGGCGTTTTTTGCCGCTACAATATGATGGCGGCCGGTGGCACGTTTGGCCAATTTCACAGCACCTTCAATCGCTTCAGAGCCTGAGTTTACAAAATATACCGAGTTGAGTGATTGCGGTAAAAGGCTGCACAAACGTTCGGCCAGCAATACTTGTGGCTTTTGCACATATTCACCATACACCATCAAGTGCAGGTGTTTTTCGGTTTGGGTAGTTATGGCTTTTACAATGTGAGGGTTACCATGCCCGCAGTTGCTTACCCCAATGCCAGAGATAAGGTCGGCATAACGTTTTCCGTCGGTGCCGTACATGTAAATACCTTCAGCCCGTTCAATGTCCAGCAGCATCGGTGCGTCAGAAGTAGGGGCAAGGTGTTGTAAAAAAAGTTGGCGTAGGGTATGCATGGTGCAAAAATAAAAAGTCCCGCTCACAACCGTGGCAGGACTTTTTTAGTTTTTAACTCTCTCTTTAGAGCGAAATAATTACTTCACTTTAGCTGAAAGCTCAGAACCGGGTTTAAATTTCACTACTTTTTTAGCTGAAATTTTGATTTCTTTTCCGGTTTGAGGGTTGCGGCCTGTACGGGCAGCACGTTTAGCTACTGAAAAAGTACCAAAGCCTACAAGGATAACTTTGTCACCTTTTTTCAAAGCTGCTGAAGAAGCATCCAAAAATGAATTCAAAGCAGCTTGGGCTTGAACTTTAGTAATTTTCGCATCGCTAGCGATTGAGTTGATCAAATCTGATTTGTTCATAGGTCGAATGGTTAATGGTTACTTAATTTTCAAAAGGTTAATCAAACTTACTACAAATTTTGATAGATGCAATACCTAACGCAAAAAAAATTCGGCGCAAACGCTTGTTAGTGCTCGATTTTTTAAAAAAGTATAGTAAAATATACAGGTTTCACGCGGGTTTGACACTTATTCACATTAAAAGATAATAGTGTTGATAACGGTTTTGGGTGATATAACGGGGCCTTGAAATACAAATTTGGCCTGTTCGTAGTACACTTTTCGTTCGTTCAATAAATTGCTGATATGTCTCTCCAAAGCCTTGCCTTTTTTCTGCTTCAATATAGGCCTGTGCTGGGTTTGCGGACTAAGTCTTGCATAAAGCTCTTCAATGTCTTGCTTTAAATAGATAGTTGTACCGTGTTGGTTCATCCACTCCATGGTATCTTTATAACACGGCAGTCCGCCGCCTGTAGCAATCACCACATTATCAACCGTTGCTACGCTTTCAAGTATATTTCTTTCCTCACGCCTGAAACTGCTTTCGCGGTGCTCAGCAAAGTATTCGGCAATAGTTTGTTTAAAACGCAACTCAAATACTTGGTCGGTATCAATAAAAGTGTAGCCGAGCTCTTTTGCCAATTGGTGGCCCAAAGGGGTTTTGCCCGCCCCCATAAAGCCGATTAAGAATAGTACCATTTAGTTTATGTTTACCCTGGGGTCTAAAACTTTATACATAATATCAACCATAATGTTCATGGTGATAAAAACAACTGCAATTAGTAGTATGGCTCCCATAACTACCGGATAGTCTGATTTTTCTAGTGCTTCAACGGTTACTTTGCCCACTCCGCGCCAGTTAAAAATGTACTCAACAAAAAACGAGCCTGCAAGCAACGATGCAAACCACCCCGAAATTGATGTTATAACAGGGTTTAAGGCATTCTTTAATGCGTGACGCCATATTACCTGACTGTGGCTTAATCCTTTTGCGTAGGCCGTTCGTATGTAGTCTTGCCCCATTACCTCAATCATACTGCTTCGGGTTAGCTGTATAATAATTGATAATGGACGTATGCCCAATGCAAGTGTGGGTAATATTAAATTGCTGAAACTGTAATAACGATGGTAGTTACCGTCGTAATCTACCCAGCTGCCCGTCATATTAAGCCCTGTATAGTTGCTAAGCAGGTAACCGAACAACCATGCAATAATGATAGCAGCAAAAAAGGAGGGCAGGGATATACCTAAAGTGCTGGTGAATAAAATTGCCCTATCAGTAAAGGTGTTTTGGCGGAGTGCTGCAATTATCCCCAACAATATGCCCAACACAGCGGCAAACAGTATGGACGCAGTAGCTAACACAGCAGTGCCCGCAAACGATTCAGCCAGCAGTTGCGATACCTTTTTTTTGCTTTGGTAGGAGCGGCGTAGGTAGGGTTGTTTTAAAACCACATCCGTTTGGCCGGCTGTAAAAAGGCACAGATAGCTGTACTTTTCTTTGTTTTCTTGTGTTGATTGATGAAACGACAGGGGAGATAAATCGTTGATATAAAGCAGTAACTGAGTGCCTTTGGGTTTATCAAGCCCGAACTCTTTTTTTATGGCATCTTTTGTTAAAACATCATCGCGTTGTCCTGCCATTATTTCGGCGGGGTCGGGAAACCAAGCAAACAATACAAACACCATTAGCACAATGCCGATTAAAACCAGCAAGCCGTAAAGCAGCTTTTTTGTGATAAAGGTTAGCATTAGTAATTGTAAACAAAGCATTTAGCATTTATCAGGTTTGATAGGATAAATGCTAAATGAAAATGATTATTTGCCTTTGGCCATCAGTTTCCTGATTTTTTCAGCTTTTGGTATGCTGCGGGCAGGCCATGAATCTATAACTACACTGCCTTTCATCAAAATCAATCCGGCATTGCTGCGTATCATTGATTTAAGCATTTTGGCATCGGTATTATAAAAATCAAATATTAGCCCGTACTCGTGGCGTATTTTTTCTGCATCATCAAGGGTACTTGCAGTAAGTCCCCATACTTTTTTACCGTCTTTCTCGATAAACTCCTTCGCAAGTTCGGCCACTTTTTTCATGCCGTTTTTGCGGGCGTGTTCCAAGTCATACGATATCACCAACAACTGATAATCATTATTGCGCAGCATGGTATCTTTAAAGTCCACATTGTCTTTAGTAAACATTGTGAAACCCATAATCTTTGGCTGGCAACCTTTAATAATCACCTTGTCTCTTCGGTCGATAAACTTAGCATCCGTAGGTATTTTACCTGTCATCATATCATCGTATGAAAACTCGGTATCAACCCCTTTTACATTGTATATAAATACGTTTTGTACACTGTCTTTGGGTGCATCTGGGGGGCAAGTTATCAGAGTTGCTACGTCGTTATCGTTTTGCCAGTTAAGGAAGTTAACCATTGGCAAATACATGTTGCAATACCCTGTAAATACTGTAAACGCAACCGAAAGAGTAACAATGATGTTGGTTTGCATGGTGCGCGAGAAAATTGAGCGCGTATGCTTACGGCGGATAAAGATGATAATGATGAACGCCAACAATATCAAATCTTTATAAAACGATTGCCACGGTGTGAGTTTAATAAACTCGCCGAAACAGCCGCAATCAGTCATGTAGTATATCTTCTTGGGGTCAAACCCGAATAAATCGGCAAACCATTTGGTAGTGCCGCTGTCAGGATTTTCAAAAAACCAGTTACTAATGGCAGTAAAGCCTGTTAGCATGGTAAAAAATATAATCATACCCAGTATCAGGCTGCCCGTTACTTTCATACGGGTACCCATCAACACGGCAAAGCCAAGCACCATTTCAAGCACGCTGATGAACATGGCTTGGTACAAAGCAGTTGATGAAAGAAAGTTAAGCCCGAAAACGTGGTAATATTCTTCTAATTTATAGGAGAAGCCTAGCGGGTCGTTGGCTTTTACAAAGCCCGAAAAAATAAATAAAAGTCCAACTAAAACGCGGCTTATAACTGCTAATACTTTCATGCGGGTTGTTTTTCATTTAATCGTATCAGTGCAAAAACTGAATAGTTGATAATATCTAAAAAGTTGGCATCAACACCTTCTGAAATAAGGGTTTTCCCCTTATTGTCTTCAATTTGTTTAATACGCAACAGCTTCATCAAAATCAAATCAGTGTAAGTACTAATTCTCATGTCTCGCCACGCCTCTCCATAATCGTGGTTCTTGTCTTCCATCAAATTCTTTGCCCATTTTGCTTTTTTATCAAACAAATCGGCCAAAGTATCGGTGCTAATCTCAAGTTCTTCTTCTTTTGGCAGCTCCATTTGTATTAAAGCTATTATGCAGTAGTTAATTATACCTACATACTCGCCTTCAACCCCTTCGTCAATTTTTTGCGTACCTTTTTCTTCAATACTTTTAATACGCTTCGCCTTTATATAAATTTGGTCGGTAATGGATGTTTGCCTCAAAATACGCCAAGCAGTACCGTAGTCGGTATTTTTTTTCATAAAAATATCTCTGCATCGGCCTATAACTGTATCGTATTGTTGCGACGTTGGATTCAAACTGGTATAGTTTTGTGTGTTGCTGTTACTTTGCAAAATACTGTAAAATATGTTTTGTGCCGACTAAAATAAATAAACAATTGATAGCCCCCAAACTGATAAAACCCACATATACCCTTAACTGTAGGGGGAAATTACAAAGTCTTAACACGCCCCGTGTTATGGGAATACTGAATACAACGCCCGATTCGTTTTTTGATGGGGGGAGGTATAATGCTGTGGATAACGCGCTGGTAAGAACCGAGAAAATGCTTACTGAGGGGGCAGATTTGATAGATGTTGGAGGATATTCAACCCGGCCGGGTGCACAAGAAATCACCCCTGATGAAGAACTGCGCAGAGTGGTGTCCGTGATAGAAGCGATTATAACCCGTTTTCCTGAGTGTATTATCTCTATTGATACTTTTAGAGCATCGGTAGCAAAAGCGGCGGTACAAAGTGGCGCAAGCATTATTAACGATGTTTCGGCAGGCGATGATGATGAGCAGATGATACCTTTGGTGGCCGAACTAAATGTGCCATACATTTTGATGCATAAACAGGGCAACCCGCAAACCATGCAAAACAATCCGGTTTATAAAGATGTTGTGAATGAGGTATTGGGATACCTTGCTGCTAAGGTAACTTTATTGCAAAGTTTGGGTGTGCACGATATGGTTATTGACCCCGGTTTTGGTTTTGGAAAAACGGTGGACCATAATTTTTCACTCCTTAAAAATATGGATAAATTCTCACTGCTAAACGTACCAATTTTAGCAGGTGTTTCACGCAAAAGTTTAATAAATAAAGTGTTAGATATAAAAGCTGCCGAAGCTTTAAACGGCACTACAGTAATAAATACGCTTGCATTACTCGGGGGTGCAAACATATTGCGTGTGCACGATGTTAGGGAGGCTAAAGAGGCCGTTATTCTTACTACTAAATACAGCCAAACAGAGTAAAAAAATGTACACTAAAAGCTACATCTTGTGATGTTTCTCTGAAAATAAAACCGTGTTTTCACCGTAGAATTAACAAATTATTACCCATAAAATTGTAATTATAAATGCAATTGCGTTTCATGATTTATGGGGGTACTAAAGATACATGGACTTATTAGATTGGATCAGTTTTGGCCGCGGGGAAAATCGGCCGCCGATGTTTCAAAAATCAAAATAACAGTTGATAACAATTCGTTTGAATTTAAAAAAAGCGAAAATGCTGATTTTGAGGTGATAAGCATATTTAATGAGGCTTACACGGGACAAGGCAGAAAAAAACAAAAACTAATAAAAAGGGGAATGCAAATTGAAGCCCGCTTACAGGGCGCAGATGCACCCGAATTGCATTATAAATTATGGGGCCCTACGCCTACTAAACACCCTACGAAAAAGGGAAATTTATTGGGCATAGACTATGAACAACTAATCTTAATAAACAACTCTGCTGATTTTAGGCAACCGATGGCCGAAACAGCATCTGTAAAACTATTAGAACTGCTTAGTAAAAATGCAAAGGGAGGGCAAGTGGCCTGCACGTTTGTTTCAGAAGTGAATAGCCCGGAGGACGCGTGTGATGTGTACGGCCGTTTTGTGGGTGATGTCATTATTGAAGTAAAAAGCAAACGGGTATGCATAAACCATTGGTTGCTTGAGAAAGCGCTTGCCTTCCCCGCATTGTACAGCGGAATGGCTGTGAACGAGGTGAAAAATGTGCTCGATGCCGCACAAAAGGGAAGGGACACAAAAAGCGGTGTGTATGCACTGTACAAAGATTATTTTGGCGTGTTTGATAACAAATTACGCTACCGCAATCCCGCAACAATAAGTAAAAGTGGTACCTCTGCCGCAATGGATAAAGGACATTTAGTTCACCCTAAAATATACCGAAGATGGTGTGTGTACCACATCTATAAAATGGCTAAGGTAGACATCGGCACGTTTGGCGAATACCTGAAAGCTTGCGGGGATATGTTTTATTATACCATCGATTTTTTGAAAGGGGCAGCAGCTAAACCTCAACAACATTATTTACACGATGTGGTGAAAGGCAACCGTTTGATAGTGCCTGTGCAGGATATTGTGTTTATTGAAAAAGAAGCCACGATTGTGCAGGGAGATGGGGATGAGTAATGTGATTTAGCTATATTTATAGCCGATATTCACAAACTATGGCAGCTAACGAAGTAATTACAAACCGAGTGCGGGAAGCCTTGATGCATTTACCCGATGTGCAAGAGAAAACCATGTTTAACGGGTTGTGTTTTATGGTGGAGGACAAGATGTGTATTTGCGTGAACGAGGACGAAATTCTTTGCCGAATAGGGGCAAAAAAAATTAGTGAGGTAATAGAAACCGACGGATGCCGCCAAATGATACACAATGGCAAACCCATGAAGGATTATGTGTTTGTGAGCAATACCCTTATCGAAACCCCTACCGACCTTAATTTTTGGGTGCAACTTTGTTTAGCTTTTAACAAAGAAGCCAAATCATCGAAGAAGAAAAAATAACGCATTACTCTTTAAACTGTAAACCCGTTTCATTCAATGCCTTTTGAAGTTTGGGTATGGAACTGGGTCCTATGCCATGGAGCTCCAAAATTTCTTTTTTACTGTGTTCAGCCAATTGTTCCAATGTAAATATGCCCTTGTTTTCCAATGCTCTGCGCGCAGGTGCCGGTAGCAACGCTAAAAAACCATGTTGGGGTTTGCGTTCATTCTCACAGTGCGGGCAGGTGGGGCAATCGCTGCTTTTGTAATATTGGTGGCCGTTTGAGCAGGTTCTTAACTCAGGCATTGGTATTATTTCACTTGTGCTTTTAACTGCTCAAAAAGAGTTTTCATTGTGGTGTTTTCTTTCACGGTATAGCCTCCCTTGCCAATTTCATCTTGCGCAAAGTCTTTGCGTGATTGGGTAACAGGGTGTGAGCTTAAAAACTCAGGAACTTCTTGCCCTTTGGTTTCTTCCTCCAACTTCTCAAACAGTTGTAGCATTCCCTGTGGGTCAATATTGTTTTGTACCAGTAGTTTAAAACCTTCTTCGTCCGCTTCGTGTTCAAGACTGCGGGAGTAACCCAAGTCTTTCAGCGAGTTGGCATGTTCACCTATCATTCCTGCAACGCCGTTTACATCGCCAAAAATGGCAGCTATAAACAAATAATTGCCCAACGAACGAAAGATTGAACGTGTAGTGTGCCTGTGTTGCACGTGGCTAAACTCGTGTCCGAGCAAAGCCGCTAATTGCGGGTAAGCATCCATCTTTTTCAGTATTCCGTCAAATACCACAATGTTTCCACCGGGCATAGCAAAAGCATTTACCTGTGCATTTTTAACCACCGTGATTCGTATATCATAGTCTTGCGGGCGGTTCACCTGCCTGAAGAATGCATTTATAAGTTTTGTAGCACTATCGTTTACAGTGTATTCGGCAATGGTGCTTTTAAATAGATTATCACCTATTTCTACTTCGGTTTCTTTAGGAACAACTGTGGCAAAACGTTCGGCAGCCCAAGGCACTACAAAAAAGTACAAACCGGCTAAAACGGCCAATCCGATGCCTACCACCACCAAAATAGGTTTCAACGCAGAGCCTGATTTTTCTTTTACAGGATTGATGAACGCATGGCTGCGGTAATACGGGGCTACCAGTGTGGTAAAATCGTCTTTACTTAACTCAAGATAGTGTTTGGTATTAACGGTATGCTGCAACATCACGTGGTGGGGTTTGTGATGCCGAAGTTGTTTTAGTTGGGTCACTTGCCAATACACAGGCGATGTATACTCGCTGCCGGTGGCTTGTATTTTTATACTTTCTGATAATAACTCTAAGGTTACGGGCTTGCCTTCCCTAACTGTACCGTCAAATAAAGTTGCTTTAAATTCCATTCAGTTGCAATATAAAAAAATCAGTAGTGGATATAGAAAAGGGAGCAGGTACAATGGTGTTTTTTACCGATAAAAGTCTTTTACAGCCTTCAATCTTTCACAAACCGTTGTGTGTATATCCACCCGTTTGCCGTCTCAACTTCAATAAAATAAACCGATGAATTTAAATGACTGACAGTTAGTTTTTTATCAAAGCCCTTAGAAACTTCTTTCCCTTCAACAGAACGAATAATGACCTGCTTCACCTCGTCCTCGGTATCTATTGTTACAACATCTTGTGCAGGGTTGGGGTAAATCCTTAGCGCAGGTTGGTTTTCAATACCATTCACACTTAAAAAACCAGTAAAAACTATATCGTCAATAATCAAATAATTACCGGGATTGGGTTTATCTTTTAGTGTTGTGGTAAACAAAAACAAACAAGTGTCAGGCTTTGCTGTACCAAAATAAGTAAGCGGTATGGTGCGGAGCGTAAACGTACTTGCAATGTCGAAAAAGATGGTAAAACCCGAGGCGATGGTATCTTTTCTTTTAAGAACAGAATTCCATTTGGTAAGGTACACCACTGCGGCGGCGGTATCTAAGCGGTTGTGCTTATAGTAAAAACTGCAAGCCGTTGGTTTATGAGGGAAACTTACACCAGGAGCTTCGTAATCACTGCCCGTAATCAATACAGCCCTTAATGTATCGCCTGTAATAGGGTCGAGGCGTGTTTCAAGCTTAGCACTCCAATTTCCTGTATGCGCCTCCTCAAAAGGATAGCAGGTTTCAGGGGCACCTAAAAAAGCGTAAGCGTTGGTACTTATCCACCCGTCGGGTTCAATGTATTCGTTTTTTAATGTCCAGTTTTCAAACCCGCTATTCAGTAATTGCTGGCCTTGTGCCAGCATTACAATACAAATACCACAAGCAGTCACCAAAAGTTTCATAGCGTAAAAATACAATCAAAAACCGCCTTGCACAATAAATACCTGCGTTTTGGTATTTACTATTCTTAAACGATTAGGGATAAATAATAAACCGTTGATAAGGCATTACATTATTCGTTTAATTTCGCAACGTATGAGTAAAATGGTGTGGATAGTACTACTACAGCTTCTCTTAAGCACAGCACAAGCACAATACAAGCAATACCCCAAACTGCAAAAGTTGTTTGAGGCCAACAAGTATGATAAGTGCATTAAAAAGGCTGAAAAGTATGCAAAGGCAGAACCCAAAGAGCCAATCCCTAATTTGTACTTAATGAAATGCTGGTTGGCGATTGATGAGGACGACAACCACGACAAACAGAAAAGTGCCATCAACAAAGCACTTTCAGCAGGGCGTAAAGCCATGCGTAAGGATAAAAATGATAAGCTGTACGATGAGTTTTACGATGATTTTGAACAACTGAAACAACGTGCCTTTGAAAAAGCCGACGGTTTGGTGAAAGACGGGAAATGTGGACAGGCAATCCGCTTTTATGATAATATAAATGAACTGTTTGGCGACCGACTTAGTAACTACAAAAAAAGTCTTTGTATGCTGGCCGATACCTTCCAAAGAGCCGATGGTTTTACCCTGTTGCGCAATACCGTTTTGGGAGTGTATAAGGATTACAAAACAGGGGAGGAGGTAACCCAAATTCCGCAGGCATTTGCCCGTTTATCAAAAGAATACCTTAAACGCAACTACTACTTTAATGCTGAGGATATTTTGCGCAAGGGTGTGGAGGTTTTCCCAAACGATACAGCCATTCGCAGCGAATTGGTAGCGCAAGTAAAAGGAACGTATGCAGCCATCATTGTATCAGATTACACCAAAGATTTGAACAAGCTGCGCAACCACTTGCTATGGGCAGATAGTTGCTACCCCCGTTATGATGAGGTACTAACCATGCTGAAAACCACCAACTACAAGATGCTTACCCTTAGTATTCAGTATGATTATGATAAACCCCAAGTTACACTTGATTTTATAAAGCAATGTGCGGCGTATGACAGTAATACATACGGTTCTAAAGCTATTAACAATCACCTGATTACGCTGTATAGCAATACTGATATACGCAGGGTGGATGGGGCACTGGATAACCTTACCCGTGTATTGATTGAATACAACAGCTCAAACGCAAAAGGTGTTAATACACCCGCGGCGCAGTATGTATTTAACTACTTGTTGCAGCAAGATAATTATGAGGTTGCGGCCTATTTTATCAAACAAAGCAAAACCTTATACCCTAAGGACAAAAAAATGCTGGCTGATATGCAAACCGCCCTTGAAAATAAACTGGTGCAGTTGCTTACCGCTGCCCCAAAAGAACTTGCATCGCTTGATTTGGCTGAAAAGTTCACCACCATTGCGCCTGCTAATAAAAAGTTACCCGAGATTGAACGCTCTATCTACCATGATATATTGAAACCTATGGTGCAAGGGCAAAACTTCTCGTTGTTTTTTGCTACGGTAAACAGAGGATTAGCACGTTTTACTGCCGACCCAACCATGATGAAGTTGAAAAAGGAGATGGTGATAAAAGACTTCAACCAAAACTTTTTAACCAATCAAATAACAAGCGTTGGCGAAATGAAAGTGGTGTACCACGTAGGTACCTGCACACCCGGCAAAGTGGATAGCCTTGCCAATAAAAAGTTTATTGGTTTGCTCAACTACCTTCGCCGTCAAGCCGGGATGTATGATAGCTGTGTATTGGATGCCGAGCTGAATGAAATTGCACAGCAAGCTGCATTGATGATGACAGCCCGCGGCGACCTTGACCATTTTCCTGACAGCAGTTGGAAATGTTTTTCGGCTAAAGGCAAACGCGGTGCAGGTAGCAGTAACCTATCGTTAGGTCACAGCGGTACCGATGCCTTGTTGGGGCAAATGGAAGACCAAGGAGAAAGTAACTTTTCAGTAGGTCATCGCCGTTGGATTATTAACCCGCACAACAAGGTGTTTGGCCACGGCAGCACCGATATGAGCATGGCCTTGTATGTGTTTGGTAAATACTACAATAACCCTGAAAAAGACCGTTTACCCAAGTGGAACAAAGAAACCTTTGTCAGCTGGCCGCCTCAAGACTATGCTCCGTCAACATTAGTGCCTCGCAGGTGGTCGTTCTCGCTTGAAGACGGCGATTTCAGCAAAGCTAAAATAAGCGTTACCCTAAAAGGAAAGCCTGTAAAGATTAAAACCGAGCCGCAACAGCAAGGATACGGGCTTAATACCGTGGTTTGGAGAATGGAAAACGAGGTGAAAGCAGGCGAAGTTTATACCATAAAAATTACAGGGGTGGCCGCTTACGGAAAAACCACCACACAAAACTATACTTATACCATAGAGGTACTTGATTTATAGTGTTATTAACAGGTGGTAAAACTATCCACCATAAACCCTGTACAATAACTTTTATTTTTGTTGCAAAACTACTAGCCATGAAAAAAGTTTTGCTAACTGTTTGTAGTGTAGGGTGTATGTTGACAGCCTTTGCTCAAAATCAAAAAATCGAGATTAAAGAAGCCTCGTTATACTCAGATACGGGTAAGTGGAATAATACACTTGAACTGGGTATTAACTTTAACCAGTCAAGCTTTAGTCCTAACTGGAAGGGCGGGGGTACCAATTCATACGCTATTGGCGGTTTGCTAAACGGTACAAGCTCGTATACAAAAAAGAGGTTTGCGTTTGATGGTAAGATAAATGCACAACACGGTATTCAAAACACCAAAGGGCAAGAACTGCGTAAAACCATCGACGTATTATTGATAGATACCAAAATAGCCTACCTGTTTAAAAACCCTAAATGGAGCGGTTACTTGGGAGCCAACCTTATTACCCAGTTTACCCCCGGTTATGAGTATGACGACGATACCTTGTACATAGAGCGTCAAAGTAATCTGTTTGCTCCCGCATATTTAACCATTCCGCTGGGAGTGCAATACAAACCCAACAGCTACTTTTTTGCCCGCTTTGGGGTAGCATCTCTGCGCTACACATTTGTTACCGACCCTGAAATCCGTAAAACGGTAGCCAACAACTACGGAGTTGATACCAACAAAAAAGTGTATCGCCAGTTTGGTATGCAAATCGTTTCAGGCTATAACCGCGATATTACCAGCACTATTAACTTTAAGGCCAATTACTTCGGCTTTTTTGATTACGACAGGGTGAGAGTAACCGACTTTGTTCACCGTTTGGATATTGTGTTTACAGCCAAAGTAACCAAGTACATCAATACCACACTCTCATCCATCTTGTTTTACGACCTTACACAAGATAAAGACGTACAGTTGAGTCAGGTTTTGAACGTAGGCTTTTTGATGAAACTGGGCTCTACAGAATAACAAAGAGGGTATTTGTTTGAAAAACAGTGGGTTGCTTGTTTGCTAACAAGCAACCCACTTTGTTAATAAAAAGTAATCTATCACAGTGCATAATTGATTTATTACTCTATTTTTGCAGCCATTTTTTATGCTCAACAGACGTATTCTCAGAATCAAGGTCTTTCAAGTTCTTTATGCGTATTATCGGGAAGAGCAGCCCGTTATGCAACGCCACGAAACCTTTTTGCTCACCAGTATTTCCCGTATTGAAGAAATGTACCATTTTGTACTTAGCCTTCCGGGAGAAATTAAGTACTACATACAAAACGATGCTAACCCCGAGGAGGTAAAGTATTTTCCTACCGAAAGGGACATCGCCACCGGCCGAACTTTCGTTTACAACGAGATTATCACCAAGCTGCAACAAAACCAGTATTTTGTTGATAAGCTGAAAAAGGTGAAGTTTAACTGGCAGGAAAACAAAGACCTGCTTCGTATTCTATTCAGGGAGTTTAAAGGCGGTAAGTATTTCCAGCAATACCTTGATGAGCCTTTAAAAGACTTCGCAGCCCAAAAAAGGCTGATGAGTAACTTTTTCACTCAATTTTTGGCCGAATCTGAAGATTTTGAACAATACATGGAAGAACTCTCTATGCATTGGCAAGACGACAAGAAGTTGATTTTTAACTTCCTTGCAAAATCTGTAGAAGCCGTAAACGAAGAAAACGATAAGAATTTCTTATACCCGCTATCAGAAGATTGGGACGAAGATTGGGGATTTGCTTTGAAACTATTCCGCAAAACGGTTGTTAACAATCAGGAATACCAAGAGCTGATAGCCAAAAAGACTGAGAAGTGGGATAGCGATCGTATTGCGGTATCAGATTTGGTGTTGATGAAAATGGCGCTTTGCGAAATGATAGAGTTTCCCTCTATTCCTGTTAAGGTTACCATTAACGAATACCTTGAAATATCAAAAATTTACAGCACCCCAAAAAGTAACTCATTTTTGAACGGTATCTTGGATAAAATCAAAAACGAATTGCTGGACGAAAATAAAATAATTAAACAAGGGCGCGGTTTGGTGGAGTAAAGGTGTCTTATTATTTTTGAACTATAAACATAGAAACAAAATGAAAAAAATACTTATAGCAGTTACAGTTTTAGCACTTGCCGCTTGTGCCGAAAAAAAAGGTAATACCGACGGAGCTACTGATGGTGGCGCACAAAACAGTGCAACCCCAAACACCGATGTAATTAACAACCCGGCTACTCCGCAAAATCCTGCGGCGGCATCAGACCCTGCTAACTCACCGGCCATTAGCTTTGAGAACACCCACGTAACCGTAGAGCCTATTACCGAAGGCGAGTCAATAGAAATTGTTTATACATTTACTAACACCGGAAACGCACCGTTGGTGCTTAAAGCTGTACAGCCTACTTGCGGATGTACCGTAACCGATGATTGGCCAAAAGAACCTATTGCACCCGGTGCTAAAGGAAAAATCAAAGCGGTTTATAACAGCAAAGACAGGGGAACAGGAAGCATCACTAAAAACATCAGCGTGCAATCAAACGCTCCCTACCCCGGTGATGTTACCGACTTGAAATTTACCGTACAGGTGAACCCTAAAAAAGGATAATTTAATTAGCTATACTACACAAAATGACTTTAAGTATTTTATTAATGGCCGGCGGCCAACAAGGTGGAGGATTAGGACAATTAGTACCATTGTTACTTATTATGGTGGTGTTTTATGTGTTTATGATTTTGCCCCAAACCCGCAAAGCCAAAGCCCAACGTAAGTTTCGTGAAGAATTGAAAAAAGGTGACCGTATTGTGAACCTTGCCGGAATACACGGAAAAATTAAGGACATGGACGATACTACGTTGGTGATTGAATTAGAGGAAGGTGTGAAAATGCGTATCGAAAAATCTTCGATATCAATGGAAGCTACCAACGCCCTTAACAATCCAAAAACTGAAGAGAAAAAGTAATCTTTCAAACCATATTCATCAGAAAACTCAGGTACTTTTGTGCCTGAGTTTTTTGTTTTTAAAGGTAATAAGTAATGTTGAAAATAGGGATAACCGGTGGTATAGGCAGTGGCAAAAGCACTGTGTGCAAAATATTTGAACAATTGGGAATACCGGTATATAGTGCCGATTTGGAAGCCCGTGAGTTGATGAATACGGATGTAACGTTGGTAGCAGCCCTTAAAAAAGAGTTTGGTGCTGATATTTATGATGCAAAAGGCGAGTTGATACGCCCTAAACTGGCAACATTAGTGTTTAGAGATAAAACCAAGGTTGAGAAACTAAATGCGTTGGTGCATCC
This sequence comes from Bacteroidota bacterium, assembly GCA_008933805.1. Classification (NCBI taxonomy): domain Bacteria; kingdom Pseudomonadati; phylum Bacteroidota; species Bacteroidota bacterium. Next base: position 53,585 of record WBUH01000020.1, on the reverse strand, counting down.
TGCGGTTAAAGAACATTTTAAGCAATGGGCTAATGCCCAAACCAATTGCCCGTATGTGATAAAAGAAGCAGCATTGATGTTTGAGAGTGAAAGCTACAAAGGCTTGGATTATGTGATTACCGTTACAGCACCCAAAGAAGTGAGATTAAAAAGAGTAATTGAGCGAGATGGAGCAAAGCGTGCCGATGTGTTGAAACGAATGAACAACCAACTTAGTGAAAAGGAGAGGGTGGAACGTGCAGATTTTGTCATTAAAAATGATGGTAAGCACCCGTTGATTCCTCAGGTAATGCACTTTCACCAGATGTTTTTAGAGGCAGGCCAGCCCTTGGTTTAGTAACGGGTATATTCAACAATAAAAGGGTAAGATGTTAGCCCTGCTTTCTTTTGTAAATCCGTAATAGTGATTAAGCTCACCCTATTTTTTGTATCGTATTCAAAGGCATATTCTAAGCAGTACGGGGTAGAGTTATAAGAAAACGTTTCTTCGTAATCATCTCCCCAAAACGTAAACACATACAAAAAGCACTTTTGTACCCTGCCCTTTGTATCGTACTGAAAATAGCGCGATAACTTATAATTTCCTGAAATATTATCTAAGCCGTAGGGCGATTTAGTATAGGAGTAATCGTATTTGAAATGCCAAGAATCCCATTGTGTAACCTGTCGGGTATTATTGTACGCGTATTTGTCAATTTGTTGCACATCATCCCCGTCAAACACCCCCGAAACGGTTAATAATCCGTTTTTATCATACATGTAGCCTGTGTAACTTTCAGCAAGCTCATTATAAATCTCAAGTATCGAGTCGTTCAAGTTTTCAATAGCCGTTTCATAATCATAAAATTCATCGCTACGGTCATTTTGCTCTAAACTGTCTGATAAATAACCGGTATTAGCAATAAAAGTACTGTCGTACCAAGCCCCCCAAGGGTTGGTCATCAAATAATACAGTAAACTGTCTTGTATGTTGTTTATAAGAGTATAATGTTCAGCACCAATATTGTTCCTTAATTTAAACTCCCCTTTGATACGGTTCTTAGGTCCATAAAACGTGCAAGATGTATTGGTGAGAGTATCGGAAGTTAAGTAGCTCACTTTTTCATTAAACACTGCATTTTTACGACTTATTTCATTGTAAAGTGTAGTTGAACCATCACTACTTTTTCCGTTGGTAATAAAACCTGAAACGGTTTTTATCAGTTTAGATTTTTTGTAATACAGATTGACATATCGGTGATAACTAGAAAACACGAAACCGCCCGTAGCGCAACCTTGCTGTATAGTTTCGACATAGGTATAAGAAACCGGCAGCCCTCGACGATTGTAGTTTACCACAGCATCTTTAGGGAAAACCCTTTTGGGTTGTCCGTTTTTTTCAAACTCAGAAAAAAGTACACTATCAGGGGTATGTTGCTCAAACCCGTATAAACCTATTCTGGGAAAAGTGCCGGTTTCTTTTATTGAGATAGTTTTTAAACCTGCTTTTGCAACAGCTGTTGATGCCTGTTCGTTTTTATAATCCCAGTTTACTTGCCCGTTGGCCAGTATTATAGGTATATCATTCTGTTGTAAGAAATCAATATCAATTTGAGCAGAAGCACAAAGGCTCGTTACCCAACTAAATAAACAGAGAAGCCATTTAATCATAATTGAGTAACGAACCTTTTAGTAAAATGGTTGCCATAAGCACAGCAGCCGGCAATTATATAATATTGAGTGCCGGCTCACAGTGCTTATAATATATGAGATACTTACACAGCTACACTATGCTCGCGTAGAGCGTCGTTCAAGCTGGTTTTAAGGTCGGTGCTTGGTTTGCGGCGACCGATAATCAATGCGCAAGGCACTTGGTATTCGCCCGCAGGGAACGTTTTTGTATAGCTTCCGGGTATCACCACACTTCTTTCAGGTACAACACCTTTAGTTTCAATCGGCGTTGGCCCTGTTACATCAATAATTTTGGTACTTTGTGTTAAAACAACACCGGCACCCAATACTGCTTCACGCTCTACACGTACCCCTTCAACCACTATGCAGCGTGAACCTATAAAACAGTTATCCTCAATAATTACAGGGGCGGCTTGTACGGGCTCTAATACCCCGCCAATACCTACACCACCGCTAAGGTGTACATTTTTACCTATTTGGGCACAGCTACCCACAGTAGCCCAAGTATCCACCATCGTTCCTTCATCTACATAAGCACCAATGTTTACATAACCGGGCATCATAATCACCCCTTTGGCAAGGTAGGCACCGTAGCGCGCAATAGCGTGAGGCACCACACGAACGCCTAATTGGGCATAACCGGTTTTTAGTTTCATTTTATCATGAAATTCCATCGGACCCACTTCAATAGTTTCCATTTGGCGGATAGGGAAGTACATAATAACGGTTTTTTTTACCCAATCGTTCACTTGCCAGCCGTTATCAGTGGGTTGTGCCACCCGTAAACGACCTTTGTCCAACTCTTCAATTATCGTGTTTATAGCCTCTTGCGTAGCAGAGTCTTTTAGTAACTCGCGGTTTTCCCAAGCACTCTCAATTATTGTTTGCAGGTTTTGCATCTTTATTCGCTCTTTTTCGGGCAAATTTGTTATATTAATTTCGCACAGCCAAAAAAAGTATCCATTATGTCGCAAATACGCCGTTCAAGAAAACCAAGGTTAAAGCAACGCCACGCCACACCCGATGATTTTCATGATATTATCAAACTCTCAAAAATATGCTTCCCCGAGCATCAACCTTGGAAACTTGAGATGCTGGAAAGCCAGTACACGATGTTTCCCGAAGGAATGCAGGTGATTGAATACGACGGAGAAATTGTGGGTAGTGCCACCAGTTTGATTGTGAACATGGAAGACTATACCGATAACCACACTTGGGCAGAGGTATGCGATAACGGTTACATTACCAACCACGACCCTGAAGGCGATACTTTGTATGGAATTGAGGTGATGGTGCACCCCGAATATCAAGGCTTGAAAATTGGCCGCCGTTTGTATGAAATGCGCCGCCAGCTTTGCGAGGATTTGAACTTAAAAGAAATTTTGATTGGGGGTCGTATTCCTAACTTTTTTAAGTACGAGGAAGAGTTTGGTGCGCGGGCATACCTGAAAAGGGTATTGGATAAGAAGATTAAAGACCCTGTGGTGAATTTTCAGCTTTCGCAAGGGTTTCAAATCCGTAAGATAATAAAAGACTACCTGCCCAGCGACTGGGAGAGCGGTGGCTATGGGGTGCTGATGGAGTGGAACAACATTGACTATGTGCCTGAAACACCGGAACGTAGCGTGTTGATGAAAAACATCCGTATTTGTTGCATACAGTATGAGTTGCGTAAAATACAGTCGTTTGAAGATTTTGCCACCCAATGCGAGTTTTTTACCGATGTGGCTTCTAACTACAAATCGGATTTTGCGTTGTTTCCTGAACTGTTTACCACCCAATTGCTATCGTTTATTGATTCTTCGGAAATGAGTATCGAGGATAGCATTCGTAAGCTGGATGATTACACGGGCGATTTTATTAACCTGTTTTCTCGTCTTTCGTTAGAGTATAACATTAATATTATAGCCGGAACCCACTTGGTGGTTGAAGGTGGAGATTTGTACAACGTTTCGTTTTTGTTTAAACGCGACGGTACTTTTGAGAAACAATACAAAATACACGTTACCCCTAACGAATCGAAATGGTGGGGTGTGAAAGCAGGGAATGAAATAAAAGTGTTTAATACCGATTGCGGTAAGATTGGTATAAACATTTGTTACGACTCTGAATTCCCTGAAATTGCCCGTATCATGGCACAAAAAGGAGCTAAAGTGATTTTTGTACCTTTTTGTACCGATGAGCGACACGGTTATTTGCGCGTAAAACTATGCTCACAAGCCCGCGCTATCGAAAATCAGATATATGTGGCAACGGCCGGAACGATTGGAAACATTCCTTCGGTAGAGAATATGGACATTAACTATGCCCAAAGCGGTATTTATACACCCAGCGATTTTGCGTTCCCGCCGGAGGCAGTTGCGGGTGAATGCAGTCCTAACTTGGAAACAGTGGTAATTGCCGACCTTGACTTGGCTACGCTGGAACGTACCCGCAAAAGCGGTACGGTTACTAACTGGCGCGACCGACGTGAGGATATGTATAGGGTGGTAGAAGTGGAGTAGGTTTATATCAGCTCTACGCTGTTACGGCCTAATTTTACCAATCCTTTTTGCTCCATCGTACGCAGTAATCGGCTAATTACCTCGCGGTGGGTATGCAGTTCATCAGCAATTTGTTGGTGGGTAATATCCAGTGTTTTAGTAGTAAGGGCCTTGCTGCGTTCGGTAAGGTAATGCAGCAACTGTTTATCGAGATTGCTAAATGCAATCAAATCCACCACTTGTAATAATTCAGCAAATCGGTTGTTGTAGTTGTTGCTCACAAAGGTTTTCCATTCGGCATATTTAAACCAGTCTTCGGTTTGCCCTACAGGTATTTGCAAAACCTCTGTATCGTCTTCGGCTACGGCTTTTATCATACTTTTTTTACCTATTTGGCAGCAAGTAAGCGACATAGCACAAGTTTGCCCCGGATACAAGTGATATAAGAATACCTCGCGGCCTTCCTCATCTTGTCGTATAATCCGTATGCAACCGCTTAATACAATGGGTATAAAAACAATTTCATCTCCGGTATTAATAAGTGCTTCGTCCTTGCCCACTGTTTTCAGTCGGCCATATCGGTTTATCTCATCAAGTAGGGCTGTATCTTTAAAAATCAGTTTTTCTTGTATAGGAAGGGGCAGCATACTGGCAAAGATACAATCAGACAGTATAAATGTTTTGTGCGTAACGCTAGACTTAATTTTTAGCAGCATTGATTGCATAAACGATAAAATACCCCCGATAAATTTTACGTGAGAAAGGTCATTCTTATTTTGTGATAAATATCACAAAATAAGATAGTTGTAGTGCGTAGGTTTGTTAAACCTAAATGCAAATACTATGAAACTAAAAACTTTACTTAGCCTTATAAGCGCATTTGCCTTTGTCGGTGCAATAGCGCAACCCGTTATTAAAAACGGAGCATTAGAAAACTGGAGCATCACCAACTACGAAGACCCTTCTGGATGGTTTACAGCTAACGAGGAGCAAAGCAACTCAGGAGGATTGGTTACGGTTTCAAAAGTGACTGGACAAAACGGAAACGCCATTAAGTTGGAAACCAAAGCCTCAGCAACCGATACCTTTCTCGGATATTTTAATTCCACTCAGGGCGACCCTATTGCGGGACAAGGTGGTTTCCCGTACTCGCAAAAGCCGGATAGTATTACAGGATATTACCAATGCAATATAGGTGCGGGTGATTCAGGCCTTATATTGATTGTATGTAAAAAGAACGGGATTGTGATTGGTTTGGATTTATTTAAGTTTGGCGGCACACAAAGCACCTTTAAGCGGTTTGCATTCCCATTATCATTAGCTGCAGTACCCGATTCTATTATTATTGCAGCAGCCTCTAGCAATGCAATTGATGAAATTGGCGTATTGCCGGGCAGCACGCTTACAATTGATGAGTTGGCCTTTACCGGTACAGGTATAACACAGGCTATTCCAAACGGAAATTTTGATAATTGGATAGCTAAAACCTACGATGTGGCTACCAATTGGGAAAGGGGAGGCTCAGGTGTTTCAAGAACAACGGATAAATACAGGGGAGACTATGCCGTATTGATGGAGACCAAAGATTTGAGTGATAACGGAGCCAATGCGTCAGCCATAACCAACGGAAAATTTAACGAAGATCAAGGCCCGAGTGGCGGAGTACCTTTTACAAATATGCAAGACACGCTGGTGTTTTATTATAAATATACTCCTGTAGGTAATGATTCGGCGGTGGTGTTTATCAGTTTGTTTAATCAAGGAAACTCAGTAGGCGGTAATGGTAAATTTTTGGCAGCCGCAAGCAGTTATACAAGAGTAGAAGTACCCTTTCAATCAATGACAGCACCTGATACATTTCGACTTGAGTTTATTTCTTCAAAATATCCTGCGTCAATCTCAAGTTTGGGAAGTAAACTATACATTGATGAAATTCAATTAAAATCACAACCGTTGAATACAGGAGTTAAGCAAATATTTACCAGCAAGGTGAGCGCATACCCTAATCCGGCAACAAGCAATATTACCCTAGCGTTTGGTGAGAACACGGCATTTACAACATTAACGGTTACCGATGCTTTGGGACGAATAGTGAATAGCATGGCGGTAGAAAGTGCTATCGGCAGTATTACTGTTGAAACCGACTTGATGCCTTCGGGAGTTTATTTTTACCAATTTTCGGGCACAGGAGTACAAGCCGCAACGGGTAAATTTTATAAGAAATAAAATAGTGTTTACTAATTTTCAGTCCCTTGCTTTTGAAGTAAAAGCAAGGGATTTTTTTGTTTAATTGGTTATAGAAGAGCTTTCCAATTCAGTCATTAACTCTTCAACTTGCACGATATAATTATTTCGGCGTATTGCACTACGTGATAACCAAACAATAATTCCTGAAATTGTTATAAAGAAAATTGAAGTACCCCGCATTGCTACCAAAAGTGCATCCATGGCTTCATAATCTTCTGCAGTAACAACCTCTTCAAAAGCAGGGAGCCACATCTCCCTTGAGAAGGTGGTCATTAGTACGGCAAAAGAAATTAGAATAATCAAGTTAAATAGAACCCTTAAAATCCAGAAAATAACTGAGTTTCTAAATGTTGAGGGGCGGTTTGGGTATAAGATACTCCACTTAGCTAAAATGTGTTGCAGCGCTTGATTAGATAGCATAAGAATTAATTTGATACGTGAAGGTAAAATTTTTTTTATACAGCACAATGTTTTAATAGGTTTTGAAGTTAATGAAAGGATGAAAATTGGTATAATAAAATGCTTTGTGGTTATATTTTTTTTTCTTGTAGCTATAAGCTGCGGTAAGGTCAACAAACATATAACTGCTGAAACTGTTGACGATACAACCGAGTCTACAAAAATTGTGTCGGAATTATTAGATAGTCATTCAGAAGAAATAGTACAGGTTTATCCTGATAGTTTTTCTAATGAAATTTTAAGTATGGTTGAAGATACAATAAGTCATTTCATTAATTATAAGTCATTTACTATAACAGAAAGAAAAGATTTTTACCCACTATTGATAAAAGGTTTTACCATTAATAGCCAAAAGTTTGTAGCTAGTATCATATTTGGAAATGATTTAATAATACACAAGCGAATTGGAAATGAGTATAAAAGAATTTTTTACAATGAAAACGCAGGAATGGACCCTTATCATTTAGATATTAAAGCTATGGATGTAAATTTTGACGGGTATAACGATGTTGTATTTACGGATATGCAAGGCGCTTGGGGAAACTCGTTCTCTACTACTTTTTTATACGATTTAAAACTAAATACATTAAAACGAACACCACAATTTGATTTACGTAATTTATCACTTGATAAAAACAGAAAGCTACTTCGAACGCATAGTTATAGAGGACTCTGTTGGACTATTGATAAGGAACTGTATAAAGTAGTTAATGATAGTATTGAGTTAGTAGCCAGCGCTGAATATATTCCGTTTGACGGATGTAATACAGATAGTTTATGGACAACAAAAGTTTATTTTTATGAAAACGGAAAGTTAAAGGACTCAACAGTAACAAAAGCTGAAAACTCTTGGGATGTGTACTTAAAAGCCCTTTGGGATTTAAGTGATGACTACAATCGTTAGTGGGTTTTTATCAACTCCTCAGCAGCACTGTAGGCACTTATTTTCTTATCGGCCACCTGTTGTTCCAATTCTTTAATCTTTTTAACTACTGCCGGGTTATGGTAAAAACGGTCTTTTAGCAGTTGCTCAATGGTTTCGTGCAAACGTTGTTTTTCCTGTTCGGTACGGTGGGTAGCAAAATATCCGTTTTGTTTCGTCAGCGTCTCGTATTCAGTAATAATATCCCATACTTCGGGCACACCTTCCCCCGTCAGCGAAGAACAAATACCCACCTTTGCTGCCCATCCTGATTGTGTTGGCGGGTACAAATGCAGCGCATTCCGGTACTCAACAATCGCCCGTTGTGCTTTGGTTTTGTTTTCGCCATCCGCTTTGGTAATAATCAGTGCATCGCACATTTCCATAATACCGCGCTTAATTCCTTGCAATTCATCGCCTGCACCTGCCAGCATCAGCAGTAAAAAGAAATCTACCATGCCGTGTACAGCCGTTTCACTTTGTCCCACGCCCACAGTTTCAATAATTACCGTGTCAAAGCCCGCTGCTTCACAAAGTATAACTGTTTCGCGGGTACTGCGGGTTACACCGCCCAAAGAGCCGCTACTGGGCGAAGGACGTATAAACGCATTGGGGTGCGATGAAAGGTTTTGCATACGGGTTTTATCGCCCAATATGCTGCCGTGTGAGATTTGCGAAGTAGGGTCGATGGCCAGCACACACACCTTACGGCCTGCCTCTGCCAAAAACATCCCGAATGACTCTATAAACGTGCTTTTGCCCACACCGGGCACTCCCGTAATCCCCACACGAATGCTGTTGCCGCTGTGCGGCAGGCAGCGTTCTATTACCTCATTAGCAAGTTGTTTATCAGTATCCAACGTGCTTTCAATCAAGGTGATAGCTTTGCCCAATACTGCACGGTCGGCATTTAAAATGCCCGTGTAGTATTCATCCGCCGTAAGGCGCTTGCGTTTATAAGAAGTCAAAATAGTATCGCAGCGGGTTGTTATACGCCCGTTCTACAAAAGTATTTAATACAAACTTCTTTTTTACAAGCAATACTTTAGCCGTTTAAACTTTGCAACAGGTTGTGCTATATTGGTACAAAAAACTTTTATCAGCGTGGGTGTTGAATGATTATTTCTGTAGGTAACACAAATTGGAATGAAAAAAATTGATTTTTATGATGTTGGTAATCCGATTATTCAAAAGGATATTGATGATTTTGAAGCCAAGTTTAACATAAGACTTCCTCAAAACTATAAGAAACTGCTGTTGAGGTTTAACGGGGGCATTCCTTCAGAAGATTGTATTTATATTGACATCAATAAAGTTCCAATTGTTAGAAAAGAAATAGACATTAATACAATACTAAATTCGCAAGTAAAATAGTATGATAACCAAAGAAGTTGCTAGAAAACTGGCAGAAGAGTATTTGAAACAAAACTCTCGTGATTTCACATTTATCGATTCCAATGATAAAATTTATTTTGAAGAAACCCATGTTATTCCTTTTGGAGCAAAACTTGGTGAAGTTCACAGCACTTATAGTATTGGCTTTGGTGAGGTTTGGGGTGATGAAGTTAAAGTGTCATTCGTCATGTTAGATGCAAAAGATGGTGCGATACTATATTTAATTACACCTCAAAAATTTGTTAACCCTTAATTTTTTTGCAGTATATAATTGAAAATATAATATAGTTTTGATATTGAAAAACACCCTAAAGTTTTAGAGAAATTGAAATTAATCAATTATTATATTGATTATGATAACACCAAAACAAGCATTGGAGATTGCTAAAAATTATTTAAAAGAGAAAAAGAGGAGTTTTACATCAATAAATTCTGTTGAGGAAATAGAAAGATTTTGGTTTTTAAAGAAATGAAAGTTTTCTATGGAGTAAGGGAAGGACAGTATATTGATACCTATGTTGTTGGGTATGGAGCCCCATGGGGAATGGGTGCGCGAGCGATGGGGGTTAGAATTGATGCAAATACAGGTGAAGTCTTGTACACTGTGGGACCCCATGGTCCTATTGAAGAATTAGAAGAATGAAAAAAATTGATTTTTATGATGTTGGTAATCCGATTATTCAAAAGGATATTGATGATTTTGAAGCCAAGTTTAACATAAGACTTCCTCAAAACTATAAGAAACTGCTGTTGAGGTTTAACGGGGGCATTCCTTCAGAAGATTGTATTTATATTGACGGCGAAGAAGGATCAATTGGAGGGTTCTACAGTTTAACAAGAAACGAAGCATTGTTAGAAAATGCAATTACTGATTTCCAATTAATTGAAGATATCATCCCTAAAAATTATGTTCCTATTGCATACGATGCGTTCGGTAATCCATATTGTATATCTATTGATAAAAAAAACTATGGTGAGATTTTTTGCTGGTTCCTTGATACAGGGGACGAGGAAGGAATTTTTGTTGCTAATACATTAGAAGAATTTTTAGGTGGTGAGATATGAAAACAAAAAAAATAGATGAATTTATCAGGCATTATTGAATTTGATTATCTTGAATAAGAGGGGTTAAACTTGCATTTAGTTATTTTAAGAAATTTAATGAGTAGCATTGAAACACTTATCGCAGAAATAAAAAATGATAGGGGAGAGTTTGGGCTTTCTATTCCTCAAGGACTGGACAATAAAGATGTTGATTCATTTCGCATAAAATTTAAAGAGTATTTTAAAACAAGTTTGGACGATGGATACTTAGAATTTTTGAAGATTTGTAATGGGTTGGAGGAAAATGGAGTAATAATTTATTCATCAAATGATTTTGATGTAAATAATGTTTTGTACGGCATTTTTGAAAACAACGAAGTTTGGTATGATCAGGATAAAGAAAACAGAAGGTATATCTTTTTTGCTGAATCAGGGCAATACACTTTTGTTTTTAATAAAACGGAAATGAATTTTGAGTTACTGGATCGTTATAGTGGGGATGTAGTTGAAGTTTTTGATTCATTTAACAAAATGCTAGAACGTATATTAAAGCTAATGCTTACTTAACGTATTTCTATAGTTTACCTACTATTCGGGGATTTTTTTTGTTAGCAGTACATTGCTGATAAATGAAATTTATTCATGAAACATACAGAAAAAGAAATTTTAGACATCGCAAAAGACGTTTTAAGGAAACTCGAATTTCCATATGACAAATCTGTTGAATTAAAAGCAATCGCAGTGGATAAAAAAGACAATAGATTTTCTAAACCTACTTGGGTTGTAGCTTATCAGATTGCGATACAATTTACCCCTAGGCGACTTGCTTTTTTGTATATTGATGATGAAACAGGGGCACCCTTGTTAATATTTCACAGTCATGCAAATGTGTATCTAACCCTTAATGAGGACGGAACAATAGAAAAAACGGTTAAACGCTATGGGGAGGATTAGCTCTATATGGGCATGGGAAACGGCCACAATAGTATAATTAAAAGGCATTGACGACAGCAGCTTGAAGGAACAAAAGTATTACCCATACGACACTGTGCATTGGTAGTACTATACTGAGTATATTTAATACAATCCCCGAAAGGTTTCCGTCCTATTCGGGGATTTTTTGTTCTTGGACGTTTTATTTGTTATCGCGTTCGTAAAATATTACCCCGCCGCAAACGAAGTGCCGCAGCCGCAGGTAGTTGTAGCATTAGGATTGCTAAACGTAAAGCCTTTGTTATTCAGTCCGTCTTCCCAATCTACCTGCATACCTACCAAATACATTAAGTGGGCTTTGTTCATCAGTATTTTAATACCGTCGGCCATGTACTCCGTATCACCTTCTTCCTTACTGTCAAAAGCCAACAGGTACGATAAGCCCGAACAGCCGCCGCCTTTTACACCAATACGTAGTCCCTGCTCGTCAGAAATACTCAGCGTGTTTATCAGCTTTAATAATTCGGTACGCGCACCTTCAGTAAACGTAATGGGCGAAGGGGCAAGGGTTTTGGGTGCATCTACTACTTCCATAATGGGTATGGTTTTATACTGCAAATATCGCAAAAACAAGGCCAATAGCACAGCCGTGTCAAATTGCCATTATTTGTAACGTTTAACGGTTACCAATTTATTAAACCCGGTAAACATAAGGTTTGCCTCGGCATGGTTGCTTAGAATATCCCTTATATCTACTGCCAAGGTGTACATGGCGGGTTTTTCTTCACACTCTTTGGGCTCACCCTTAGAAATACGGCAGCGCAAACGTACAGGGTAAGTTTTTAGCTCAATCTTACTTTGGTATAACTTAAAATCATCCTTTTTGCAGTTGAAATAACTACTGATGGTGATGAACAAAATACTGTCTTTTTGCTCTGTATGCACAATATTAAAATCAACTGAGCCTTCGTCAAGACCAAAAAGACTATCGCTTACAACAATTCGCTTCACAAATACAGTAAGTGTATCGGTTTGGTAGTTTACAAGCATTTTCAGTGTATCCGTGTGGGGCGAAAGAGGTTTTACGGCTGCATTTTTCCCCGTTTTGCAACTATACATACTGATTGCGGCCAGCAAACTAATAATTACTACAACTACTCTCATTATTCCTGTTACTCTTTATCCTGTTATTGTTTTATAAACCTGCCCGTGTAGGTAGTGTTGCCATTGTTGACACTCACTATATAAACGCCCGCAGGCAGTGTTTCTATATGTAACCAACCGTTTTGTAGCGCAATAGTTTGTAATTGTTGCCCCAAAACAGTGGTGATGGTGGCATTATCAAACTCACTGCCGCTAATACGCAGCCAATTATTGGCAGGGTTGGGGTATAGTGTCAGTTTATCTTTTTCAACAGTTTCGCCTACACTTTCGGGGTATAAGTATGCTCCGCTTACGCTGGTAACTCCGGTATTGGTCGAGTCTAGCCAATCTTTCAAACGGCTGCGCGGCGTTGAGCCGTTTTTGTCCCAATGCCAATCCAATCGGCCGTAAAAATCAGTACCGTTCAACTTATTACAAGATGCACTTCCGCCCGTAAGGGTTCCAATCAGGTACCCTTTTTTATTAAATAATGCTGAACCGGATGAGCCTGGTTCGGTAACTCCATGACCGTTGGCAGTGGCCGACCATAACACTTCCCAATGGGTATTATCGGGAGAAGTAGGGTAGGGAGCCCCTTTTTTAAGCGGCCATGTAGAGGTAGATATTTTTTTGATATCGTATTTAGGGTGATGGATGCATACTGCGCTATCGGTATAATCTTCGGTAGTATCCAAACTCCAACCTGAATAATACACTCCGTAGCTTGGGGGGATGGGTTGGGTAATTTCAAGCAACAAAAAATCGCTTCCCAGCTCGCCGCCTTTGTCTTCTGTATGTGCCAACACTTTTGAGCCTGTAATTTTATTATCGGCAAGATTGCCTTCGCTCATGGGGTTTGCACACGAGGGGGCTTGGTAGTTAAACGTAAACAACCAGTATTTAAACATGGTATCGTTGCTCAAACTATCATTAAAACCTAAACCGCAGTGCATGGCCGTTAACAAATACGGTTTAATTTTTTGCGAGGTATTGTTTACCATCGTCCCCGTGCACCATTGGGTATTAAAATCAGTATAACTTAAAATGCGCACCACCGAATTGCGTTGGTTTCTCCAGTTATCACCTTCGCTGCAATTTACATTTACATTACAGCTTGAGGCATCACCAAAGCCATCGGTTTGGGTTTCGTTGGGGTCGGTATATCGGTAAATGTAGCAAAGCCTTTCAATTGTTAAATGTGCAGTATTGCTGGTTCCGTTAGGCACAAAATACTCAATCACTGCTTCTTGCCCTGCAACGGGAGTGGTAGAGATGATATTTTGGGTAGAAAAATCAGCCGTTTTGTACGTGTTTTTTACTGCCGGTGTATTATTACCATAAACAATCAGCGATGCTCCGTTGGGCATATTTTCCATCTTACCCAGCAGGGTAACGGCTTTTGCTCCGTCAAGCTTCACTTTTAACCGCCAAACAGAACCTTTATCGGTTGTAATCCACTCACCCGAGTTGTAGGGGGTGAGGTTTACAACTAATAATCGGCCTACGTTCTCAGGGTGGTAAGGCTTTTTACGGCTGTTATCTTCGGCATACATTTGCTCGGCATCCAACCCATTTATGGTATGCACCGCGTTTGGGGCAATGGCAGGCAAGCCGTTTTGTTGCCCTTGTACAGACAAAGCAAGGCCAAAGGCCATTGCCAATGCAGTATATTTTGGTAACGATTTAATACCCATGTTGTGTTAATAAATACATAAACGCAGCAATGGATGCTGCACCTAATTCAAGTTCTCTTTTATTGACGTTCTCAAAGCGGTCGGTGTTGGCATGGTGGAAATCAAAATATCGTTGAGAGTCAGGCACGAACCCTGCCAGCAAAATACCTTTTTGTGATTTTTTTAGGGGACTGATGTCTGCTCCGCCGCCACCGTTGGCAAAATCATGCAGACCGTAAGGCTCAAACAATTTCACCCATTGGCGCACCAACTCTATCTTGCCCGAATCTCCCTCTAAATGAAAACCGCGGGGTGTGAAACCGCCTCTATCGCTTTCAATCGCTGCAATATGTTTTTCTTGCAAACTATCCGCTTGGCGGGCATATTGCAAGGCACCCTTTAACCCGTTTTCTTCGTTCATAAACAACACAGCACGTATGGTACGTTTGGGACGGATACCCAACGCTTTAAATATCCTTACAGCCTCTATCGAGTGTACACAACCCGCACCGTCATCGTGTGCGCCTTCGCCATTATCCCAAGCATCCAAGTGGCCACCTGTAATCACATACTCTTGCGGAAACTCTGTGCCGCGTATTTCTCCTACTACGTTGTACGAAAGTACATCGGGCAAGGTTTCACACGTTTGGCGGAAATAGAACTGCAATTCGGGCTCGCTTTGCAGCAGCAGGCTTAGTTTATCAGCATCCTCGGTGCTAATCGCCGCTGCGGGTATTTTCTGCACACTGTCATCATACACCAACGTACCCGTGTGCGGATGCTTATCTTGTGATAAATTCATCGATCGGACAATAACACCCACCGCACCGTGTTTGGCAGCTTCTTTGGCACCCCAAACCCGTTGATCGACACAACTGCCATAAGCGGCAAACGTATATATTTTACGGGCATCCATAGGGCGACTGTAAAACACAATTTTACCTTCTACCTTATCACGCCCCAGTTTTTCAACCTCTTCAATGCTTTTTACTTCGATTACTTGGGCTTTTATTCCTTTTTTGCCCGTTCCTATACTACCTCCCAAGGCACAAATGTTAACCTTCTCCTTTACGCGCTTACCAATAATTTTTGCTTCTTCAGCGTCGCCACGCACCCAATGGGGCACCATACAAGGTTGTAAAAACACGGTATCAAACCCCAAATCGCTCATGGTTTTATATCCCCATTCAACAGCTTTTTGTGCATTTGCCGAACCGCTTACACGTCCCGGTGCGGTTTTGCATAACTCGCCCAACATGGGGTGGGCTTTGCCACGCAGCAAGGCTTCATCAAACATACGGCGTATAACAGCACTATCAGAGTTGGGGTTTTGGGCTGAGAGGCAAAAGGGTATTGCAAGCAGCCAATAAATAGCAAGTAATTGTTTCTTCATTCGGTGTACCTCCAAATTAACACTAAAAAAACAAGAAGTTAAAATTTGAGTGGTTGCTCATACCTGCACAACAACCTATTGATAGGAGGAGGGCTTAAAGACAGGTATTTAAAATTCTAAAGGGAAACGCCTTATCCTGTCATTCTGAGCGCAGCGTAGCACCTTATAACAACTGTGTAAACAAGGCGAGATAAGATGCTTCTTCGTCAGCAGGACAGAGGTTTCCCCGTCATTGCGAGGTCTCCCGAAGCAATCCCTGCCCCATCAATACAAACGGATTGCTTCAAAACTCAAAAGCAGTTTTTCGCAATGACGATAGACAGGCGCAAGTGCTGTTGCCCATCCTGAGCCTGTCGAAGGGGTGCGGTTGGTATGAATGTGCGGTTTCACCCTATCAAGAGGGAAGGCTTGCGCCCTGCCCAACCACTCCTCGCCTTTAGGAGAGGGCAAAGTTGAGCAATTCAACCATCCTTGCCCTTCGGGTGAGGTAAGCTACAACCCCTAAATCCCCTAAAGGGGACTTTACCCAACGACGTGCAAGTGCTGTTGCCCATCCTGAGCCTGTCGAAGGGGTGCGGTTGGTATGAATGTGCGGTTTCACCCTATCAAGAGGGAAGGCTTGCGCCCTGCCCAACCACCCCTCGCGTTTAGGAGAGGGCGAAGTTGAGTAATTCAACCATCCTTGCCCTTCGGGTGAGGTAAGCTACAACCCCTAAATCCCCTAAAGGGGACTTTAAGCACGACGAACAAGTGCTGTTGCCCATCCTGAGCCTGCCGAAGGAGTGCGGCTGCAATAGCCCTGTCCTGCTGACAAAGGAAGCCTCTTATCCCGCTCTGTTGGCACAATTGCAATAAGGTTCTTCGCTGCGCTCAGAATGACAATACAAACCCTACAAAATGGGGCAGTTAATAGGTTTCCAGCCTACACGGCGTTTTACACACCACTCGATAGAAACCGAGATTTCATGAGAGCCCGGTGCAGCTTGCCGTGCGCTTGATACAGTAATGTCATAGCTATACCCAATTTTAAATTTATCAAACTTAAACCCAACCAACGCAATAATAGCATCAGAGTTAGGGGCAGTTTGCCTAAACCATAACCCCGATACAAAAGAGCCTTTGTTCAGGTAAAATCCGATATTGGTTTGAAAAAATCGCTGCTGCGCCATTATCAATATATTTGGAGAAATGGTCATTGGTTGTTCCATTGGGTTGGGCTTCGATTTCTTTAAAGAGATTACAGTACCCGCGTGCAGCGTATAACGGCGTGGTAGCGTAGTACCCTCGCCGGTATTGTGAAAAAACGATTGGTTAGGCTCGGTAATATTGTGTACTGCAACCCCAGCATAAAACGACCCTGAATAAATGAGCCCGCCTGCCGAAAAGTTGGGATAGGTTACCGTGTTGGTGGCAAAGGTTTCTTTGGTAGGCTCAACAAAACCTCTTTTGGGCACAATTTCATCGCCAAAATGCAGTCGGCTAAAGTCAATAGAGCGCTGCATAATGCCCGCTTGTATAGCCAAACTAAACCCAAAGCGTTTGTGGTTGTGGCCGCCAAACATCCCCATAAATGAATAAACGCCGCTTACTGCCGTGGTAGTTAGCAGCCCGTCTCCGGCTACATCACGCAGGGCAAGCATACCCACACCGCCGTGTGCCCCGCCCGCATATTGGTCGAAAGATGCCGCGAAGGTTTTAAAGCTACCCGGTAACGATGGCCACTGATTACGGTAATTAAGCACCATACGTCCGCCTGCCTGCTTATCGCTGCAAGCCGAAGTACCCGCCAAAGCCGGGTTGGTGTACACGGGTGCTGCATAAAACTGTGTAAACTCAGGGTCTTGGGCGTTTGCAATGCAACAAACCATCAATAAAGCCATTCCGGTAATAGCCCTTTTAGGACTTACTTTTTTAAGTACAAATAGTGCCATTGGAGTAGGTTGGGGCTTAGTTAATAAAACAGGTGTAATATTTAATTGGATACAGTGCGCGCTGGTTTTCGTTGCCCCTTTTACCATATTTTAGACAAATGCCTATTACTGTCACCGTCAAGGTTTCCCGATTGTGGATATGAGGATTTATAATCTATCGCTGTTATTGCTGTTTTACTACCTTTGCTCATATTCCTATGGAAATACTGTTTATTTTTTTATTGATTTTACTGAACGGGGTATTCTCGATGGCCGAAATCGCTTTGGTATCAGCCCGTAAATCAAGACTTGAAAGTGCCGCTAAAAAAGGTAGTTCAAAAGCCAAACTGGCATTAGAGTTATCCAATGCACCCAATAAATTTCTTTCAACCGTACAAATCGGCATTACGCTGATAGGCATTTTAACGGGTATTTATAGTGGTGAAAACATTACCAATCAATTACAGGCCAATGTTGAGAAAATAGAGTCATTAGCCCCTTACAGCAATACCATTGCCATTGTGGTGGTGTTGGTGTGTATTACGTTTTTCTCGTTGGTATTAGGCGAATTGCTGCCAAAACGTATCGGACTTACCAATCCTGAAAAGATTGCCAAAGCGGTAGCACAGCCCATGAATATTATTTCAAAAATCACAGCTCCGTTTGTATGGCTGCTTACCAGTGTTACCGATGGGTTGATAGCCTTGTTGGGTATTAAACCTTCTACCGATAGCAAAGTAACGGAGGAGGAAATAAAATCGATTATACAGGAAGGAACTACTTCGGGTGAAGTGCAGGAGATTGAGCAGGATATTATGGAGCGGGTATTTAATATGGGCGACCGTAATGTAAGCTCGCTGATGACTCACCGACAGGACGTAGTATTGCTAGATATTAATTTTTCTCCCGACAGGATTAGGGAAGAGGTAGCCAAGGGGGTGCACTCGGTATATCCGGTGTATGAAAACGATAAATACGAGATTGAGGGATATATTTTGCTGAAGGATTTGTTTATGCACCTGCAAAAGCCTGATTTTAAAATAGCCGAGCACATGCACCAGCCGCATTTTATCAGTGAGCATCTATCGGCATACGAGGCGTTGGAGAATTTTAAGAAAAGCCGCATACACCATGCGATAGTGAGCGATGAATACGGCCAGATGCAGGGGTTGATAACTATGAATGATTTGCTAACGGCGTTGGTGGGCGATGTGGACGAGTTTTATAAAGAAGATTACACGCTGCAACAACGCGAAGACGGCAGTTGGATTATTGACGGGGATTATCCGTTTTACGACTTTTTGAATTATTTTGAAGTGGACGATAGTAATATGCAGCACACGTTTAATACAGTGGGCGGCTTAATTATCCATGAATTAAAAAATATACCCAGCGAAAAAGATACACTTGTGTGGCAAAACCTGCGCCTTGAGGTGATAGATATGGACGGTGCCCGCATTGATAAAATTATGATTACACAGGTGAAAGAGAACGGGGACTAAATTATCCGTTAGCAGGTTAAAATTCTCGGTATAAGTTTTATTTTTAAAACGTGAATGACTTATATGAAGGTATTGGAGTAGTTCTATTCGAATACCCCCTTTATTGGGTAATTCCTGCTACATTTTTTGTGTTGTATAAATATAACGAGAATACTATTAGGGAGTATGTACTCAATAAAAACTATCTATTCAGCGCTTTATTTGTAGTAATACTAATAGGGTTTTTAACAAACATGGACAACGACCAGCAATACGGTTGTATTATTGATAGACAGCCAATATTTGCACCTCAAAACATCTTGTACACGACGATTTCATTGCTATTGGCTCTTTCAGCTACATTAATACAAAACACCAATTACCGACTACTGTTTTTATCTATCGAATTATTATACTGGTTGTATAAATTGTATTATATAAATAAAGTAAATGTTGTTGGTTTTGTTGGTGTTAGTGTGCCTAATGTTTCTGTGTTTGAGTTCTTTGCCTTAGCGATACGTTTGCAGTTGATAAATCTTTTAATGAACCTCAATAAATCCTTAAAATTTGTATTTGGTATTTCAGCCGTTTTAATAATTTTAAAAATTGTAATTGATTTATCAGGCATATTCAAAGTGACAACTGATTTTTAACGTAACCATAGTATTGATAAAATCATAATTACACAGGTGAAAGAGAATGGAGATTAAGTTACTCCCTTACTTCAATTACCCTATATATCTCAGGCCAACGGGTTGAATATTCTATTTGAAGCGTTTCTCCTGCTTTGTATTTAGAAAAAGTAATAGGGCGCATTACCAACGGCCCGTTAGGAATACGATACGATAGGCGTTTATCGCAATACCAGTTATTGTTATAGTATACCCTTCCTCCTCTACGGCTGTATGGCATACAAAGCACATGCGCTTCGCATTTACCGGTAGTACTATTTAGCAGCAGGTATTTTGTTGTATATGCCGAAGAAATCACAATAATAATAAGCAGGGATTTTGTGAGGATAGATAATTTACGCGAGGAAAGGTTTTTTATAAGACTGAATCGGGCGTTTCGGGTGCTGTTTCGTTGTTTTAGCAGTATGTATAAAGCGTTGCAAAACAAGCTTGAAAAGAAGTATCCGAGAATGGCCGATGCGGGAAGAAGAAATAGGTGTGGCTTTTTTGTATTAATAAAAAACGAAAAATAGGCGGCTACAACACATAACAGCACTAATGCGGCGTAAAAAAATAAATACTGTTTTGTTTTTTGCGGGGTAATCAAATCAATCTCCTTTTAAAAAAGTAAGAGTACGCTTTAAGCCTTTGTATCCGGTACGTTTCACCGGACTGTTTTTAAACAGTTGCTTAAACACATCTTCGGTTATTTCGTGCCATTGGCGGGCATCCATCGTCATCAAATCAGGGTGAGGTTCAAACTCAGGTTCGTTGTGGGGTTGGCTAAAACGGTTCCAAGGGCATACCTGTTGGCATATATCGCAGCCAAACGCCCAGTTATCCATTTTCCCTTTAAACTCGGCAGGTATCTCGTCCTTCAACTCAATAGTAAGATAGCTGATGCACTTGCTGCCATCTACCCAATAGGGGGTAATCGCCTCCGTAGGGCAGGCATCAATGCAGGCGGTGCAAGTACCGCAATAGTCCTTAATAGGGGCATCAGGCTCCAATTCAAGGTCAATAATCAACTCCCCCAAAAAAAAATAACTGCCCCGTTGTTTATTAATCAGCAAGGTATGCTTACCCGTCCAGCCCAAACCACTTTTCTTAGCCCAAGCCCGCTCCATCACAGGGGCACTGTCAACAAACGCCCGTCCGTGCACCTCGCCAATCGTATCGGTAATAAATTGCAATAGTTGTTTCAGCTTATCCTTCACCACAAAATGATAATCCGTGTGGTAGGCATACTTGCTTATTTTGGGAGCATCAGCGTGTTGTTGTTGCTGCGGGGTGTAATAATTATATAGAAACGACACCACTGATTTTGCCCCCTCCACCAGTTTTGTAGGGTCGAGGCGTTTATCAAAATGGTTTTCCATGTACCCCATTTGGCCGTGCATTCCTTGCTGCAACCAACGCTCTAAACGGCGGGCTTCATCGTCTAAAAAGCCTGCTTTACTCACACCGCAAAAGCTAAAACCCAATCGGCGGGCTTCTTCTTTTATCAGTCGGGTATGCAGGGCTTTGTCCATTGCCCAAAAATACTAACAGATACTAACATTATCACACCTTGTTAGTAGTAACAGTAGTAACAAGGTGTTTATAGTGTTACTATATTTTTGTTATTTGTGTTAATTATCTTTGATAAGATGATACAGTCCATACAAACTGCTTTTCGACTTTTAAGAGCATTGAAAAAAAGTTACAGCCTAATTTTAGTAGGCTTTTTCATTGTATTTAGCTTACTTATAAAGTACCCAATTGAAAAGGAAACTGAGTTAGATGATCTGGTAGGGAAAATTATTGATTTTACTGCGATATTTTCAGCGTTATTGATAACCTTTATCATATCAAAAGCATATCAGATAAGGCAAGAGAAAAATATTCTTATTCAAGAAGCTCTACCTTTATCAAATAAGGTAACTTATCTAAGAAGCATTGCGCATATTCTTATCACTTATGATTTTTTTAATACAGAAATGAAAAGAAATATCGACAATAGGTTTCCAAATCTGACAATAATAGAATACAACGATACAAGTGGCAAATATGAAGAAATACAGAACGAAATATCCAATGAGGAAGGAAAAGATTCTGAAGATTACAAATACTATGGTTTTCGTCTATATATGAAGTTTAAAGCTTTGGTTTCAAAAAGAGTGGTGTCCCGAGACGCTGATAGAAAATTAACAGAGCTAGATAAAGTTCCGAAGCGAATACATTGGTCTGAAGAAACGTTCTTATATCTTGACACGGCTAGGGATAAATTGTATCCTTTCTTTTTTATAGATGCATGCGTCGTCAATAATGTAGCGAGCTTTGGGATTAATAAGACTCCAAATAGATTTACCTTAGGTAATATTCCCAAAGAACCTTTTGACAGAATATTAACTCTAGCAGTTAAAATAGATGAAAAATTTAAAAATAGGCCATTAACTTTAGACTTGCTGGATGAAATTGGAAATGATTTTGAAAGCTCCTATTTGCCTAAACTATGGGAGAAGATGTACGAAATTGAAAAGGGTGCTGATAGATTGCTGATAACATTGCTCAATTCATTGTTAATTATTGTTTTATTTGGTGTAGTTATTCCATTAATTATCTCCTCCATTGGTTGTAATTTTTTTCTTAAAAGGGCTGTTGTTTATATATGTTTTCTAATATTACTAATACTGATTTCTTATTTCATAGTTGAGTTAAAACGCATGATACTTTCAGTTATTAAGCCAAAGAAGAATAAATATATCAGAGTGCACTAGTAACAGTAGTAACAAGGTGTTATTACTGTTACTATGTTACTATATCGTAGGGATTGAAAAGGGTATAGATGGCAGAATCTAAGAATTTGCCGTTGTAGTAATAATTTTCTTTAAAATAGGCTTCTCGCACAAAACCTACGCTTTCGGCCAACTTTATCGATGGAATATTTGCAGGGTTTATATTGGCCTCAATGGTATGCAGTTTTATGGTTTTAAAAGCATAATCGGCAGCAGTTAATAAGGCTTCTTTCATTATCCCTTGGCGGTGGTAATCAGCGTGCAGCATATAACCCACCTCGCCCCGGTAGTGTTCTTTCACCAATCGCCAAAAGCCAATGGTACCAATCAACCTGTCAGAGCCTTTAAGGGTAATTGCCCAGCTGATACCCTCGTTAGCAGCCACTATATCCATCATGCGCTGTACCAATATTTTGGCATCGTCGATAGTTTCGGCACGCGGACGGTCGATGTATTCCATCAACCCTCTGTTTGAGCGCAGTAAAAACACGTCTTCATCATCTTTGTGACTTATTTCGCGCAGCACCAATCGTTCGGTGTGCAACGTGGGGAAGGGGCTGAAATTAACGGTTAACATAGTTTACTGCATAGTTAGTATTTACTAACCAAATCTGTAAACTTTTTTTAGGGGGGCTGTGCGCAAGACTTCCCCCTGCTAAGGGGGAACACAAGGGGGTGTCGGCCAGTTTGACACCCCCTTACTCCCCCTTGATAGGGGGAAACCGCCGCGCTTGCCTGCCAACCGCACCCTTCGGCAAGCTCAGGATGGGCAACTGCACTTGTCTCGTCTATCGTCATTACGAAAAACCGCTTTTGGGTTTTGAAGCAATCCGTTTGTATGGATGGGCAGGGATTGCTTCGGGAGACCTCGCAATGGCGGGGATTCTCTTTTTTTAGAATTTAGTAATTAGAGTTTAGAATTTGGCTATTGCAGCCGCACCCTTCGACAGGCTCAAGACTACAGCCCGTGTTTTTTGTTTTGCATTACGTTTTCAAGACTCCAATCCATCTTGTTTTCAAAGGGATGCTTGCGCTCTTTGCAATCGGCTATCTGACATATCTTGCAAGAGGTTTCAATACAGCCGTCGGTATGGATAAAAAACTCCACGCCTTGCTGATAGTGTTCGCTTATTAATTTATCTATGGCTTCTACCTCTGCATGGGCTTCTTTGATGGTAAAATACCACGGCAGGGTAATGTGACAATCAACGTGCAAACTGCTGCCGTACTTAATAATCCGCATGTTGTGTATATCTACCCAAGCAGGCCTGCGGTTATCATTCACAATTTTTATCACATCAACCAGCAAATCGGTGTCAGCTTCGTCCATAATACCTGCTACCGAGCGGCGTAAAATGCCAATCCCTGTGTAGATAATCAGTCCGCCCATCGCCATTGCCAAGGCATTATCCAGCCAGTTAAATCCCGTAAAATACAAAACGGCCAAGCCTGCCAGTACGCCAATGGTGGTGTAGGCATCAGATTTTAAGTGTTTTCCGCTGGCGATAAGAGTGATAGAGTCGGTTTTTGTTCCTTGCGATACTAAACGCCATCCCAGTAAATAGTTTAATAACCCTGCTGCCGAGGTGATGTACAGCCCTATATCGAGGTTGGTTAGTTGGCTGGGCTGAAAAAAGTTGATGGTTGATTTTACTATCATCATCAACCCAGTAGCGGCAATTAACGTTCCCTCTACCGAGGCTGAAATAAATTCTACTTTACCATGACCGTAGGGGTGGTCGGCGTCTTTAGGTTTGGCGGCCAAATACAAGCTATACACCCCCATTATGCCTGCGGCAATATTTACAATACTCTCGAGGGCATCAGTAAGTATAGTGTTTGAGTGGGTAAGAAAGTAAGCCACAAATTTGCCTGCCATAATAACGGCACCAATGGCAAGAGTGTTTACTTGTAAGCGTAAATTGGGGTTTTGACGAAGCATTTTAACACATCAAAAATAACAATTTGTAACTTGCCTGCATGAATGTTGTTTTTCCTGTGGTGCTTACTTTGAGGATTGATTGGAGCGAAATTGATATATACGGGCACGTAAATAATGTTTCGTATTTTAAATATGTGCAGGCTGCAAGGGTAAATTACTGGGAGCAGGTGGGCATAACAGATTATCATGCTGAAACGAATATAGGGCCTATGCTGGCAGGCAGCAAATGCACATTTAAACGTCCGTTGTTTTATCCGGGTACGGTACGCATTGAATCGAGGGTAGAGTTTATTAAGAACACAAGTTTTGGTATTGTGCACCGGTTGCTTGACGGTGAGGGTACTATTGCCGCCGAAGCCGAGGATGTGATTGTGATGTTTGATTTTAATAAACACGAAAAAAGCCCCTTTCCGCCGTTTATTAAACAACGGATTGAGGAGCTTGAGAAAAAAACGTTTTAGCAGATAATCAGGCGTTCATCAATGTTTCTATATGTTCGGCCTCAATGGGAGTGTTTTCCATCAGATTTTTATTACCGTTTTCGGTTATTAAAATGTTGTTTTCTATCCGTATGCCAATGTTTTCGGTAGCTATATAAATACCGGGCTCGTTGGTAAGTACCACGCCTGCCTGTAAGGGTTGTTTCATATCGCCCACATCGTGTACGCTTAATCCCAACAGGTGCGAAAAATTATGGTAGCAATAGGTTTGCAGGGCTTCCTTTCGCAGCGAAGGATTGTGTATCGCCTCTTTTGAAGCCAATCCCAAATCCACCAATTCTTTTAACAATAAGTCAAAACAATGTTGTTGTAAATCGGCCAGTAAAGCCCCCGCAACCATAAGGGTTTGCATGGCTTTGTTTACTCTCAGTACTGCATTGTACACCTGTTTCTGGCGTTGGGTAAACTGTCCGCTTACGGGTATCACACGGGTAAGGTCGGCATTGTAGTTGGCCCATCTGGCAGCGGCATCAACCAATAAAACATCGCCTGCTTGGCATTGCTTACTGTTGGCATTGTAATGCAATATGCAGCTATCGGCACCGCTGGCAATAATGGGATGATAATCAGCCGTGGCAGTGCCGTGTTTGTAGTATTGATGCAGTAGTTCGGCCTCAATTTCATACTCCCACACACCGGGTTTTACTATTTGCAGCAAACGCAAAAAGCCTTGTGTGGTTACATCGGCAGCTTGTTGCAGCAAATCAGCTTCCACAGCACTTTTAATCAACCGTAAACTACTGATAATGGGTGCAAGGCGTTTGTACGTGTGCGTTGGGTATTTTTGACGGCACCATTGTGCAAATTGCGCATCTTTATCCTGCACCTCAAGCACAGCGCGTAAATGCTCGTTGGCATTTAGGTAAATGGTTTGCTGTTGCAAAGCATGGGTGTGCAGGGTGGTTTCAAACTCGGTGGTAAGTAGCACAGTATCAATGTCGGCAATACGTTGTGCATCTTCAACCGTAAGTAGCCTGCCCATCCATTTTTCATACAAAGGGTCAAATGGTTTGATAAATAAAATGGTTTTTGACGCCGTTTCACTTTCTCTTACCAGCAACAAGGTAGTTTCTTCCTGCTCAATACCCGTTAGGTAAAACAAATCGCTGTTGGGTTTGTAGGGGTAAGTCCCATCTGCATTGGTAGGGTAGGTTAGATTAGCATTTATCACCGCCACGCTATAGGGTTTCATTTTACTCAAAAGCCGCTCACGGTTTTGTTTAAAAAGGGAGGTATCTATCAGTATCTTTTTCATACCTGCAAGTTGACTACTGTAGGGGGCTTTTTTGGTGTAAAAAAGGGACAATCTTTACATACTAACGATTATCGAAGGGGTGCGGCTGGTAAACGCTTCCTTGTTTACTTAAGTGCTAACAATGGATTACTAATAACCAATAACTGTTAACAAACAACTACGTAGGATTTGCTAAGCATATCTCCCCGCAAATTCTTACCTTCGCTACAAGTTGATGTTTGGAAATAACAGGCAGGCACAAATGTTGCTGCTGTTTTTATCCCTTCTAAAACCTTACACACACAATGGCTAAAAAGACCAAGTACTTTTTCGACCCGCATAGTCTTACTTATGAAATTGCCCATACCAGTTGGGGTAAAATGGCGTTGCGTGTATTTGGTTTCTTGAGTGCATCGGCGGTGTTGGGTGCTATAATTATGGCAGTGTCGTACACTTATTTCAGTTCACCCAAAGAAAAAATACTGGAAGATAGGCTTGATGAATACAGGCTACAGGTATCACTCTATGAAAAAACTGTTGATGAATTATCAGCCTCGCTTGAACAACTGAATAAACGCGACGAAGAAATATACCGCGTAGTGTTTGAGGCTCCTCCATTGCAAGACAGTACTAAGAACCCGCAAAGCATTTTTGAACGTTATAAAAATAAGGTGGGGTTGGACGAAGAGGATAATATGGAGCGGATGAAGACCAAGTTGGCTAATCTTGCTTCAAGAATGAAGGTGCAATCGGCATCGTTTGATGATATTTTAGAACGTGCCAAACGCAAGCAGGATATGTTGGCAAGCATACCTGCCATACAACCCATTTCAAACAAAGAGCTTGATCGTGTGGCATCGGGTTTCGGGTATCGTATCCATCCCATTTACAAAACGGTTAAAATGCACTCGGGTATGGATTTTACGGCCAGTAAGGGTACTCCTATTTATGCCACAGGAAACGGTACGGTTACTTTTGCAGGCTATAACGAAGGCTACGGCTACCACGTGATTATTAATCACGGCTACGGTTACGAGAGTTTATATGCCCACATGACGAAGATAGAGGCCAAGCAAGGTCAATCTATCAATAGGGGACAGCGTATAGGCACTGTAGGTTCTTCGGGCTTATCAACCGCACCGCATTTGCATTACGAGATTATTAAAAACGGAGATAAGGTAAATCCTGTACACTTTTACTACAACGATTTGTCGCCCGAGGATTACGAACGTATTAAAGAACTGGCTGCGGCCAATAACCAATCATTTGACTGATGCTGCCTGAAGAAGAAAACCCCGACAAAATGTACTATTCTATCAGCGAGGTTTCTACCATGCTGAATGTGAATGCTTCACTCATCCGCTTTTGGGAAAAGGAATTTGATGTATTGCGACCTAAGAAGAACAGCAAGGGAAACCGTCAGTTTACCCGTGATGATGTAGCTAATTTGAGATTGATATACCATTTGGTGAAGGAGCAAGGCTATACATTGCAGGGAGCTAATGAGAAATTGAAGCTGGATAAAGGCCAAGGCACTAAAAAGGTGGAGATTATAGACAGCTTGTATAAGATACGCAACTTATTAACCGATATTAAAGATATACTGGACAAGGAAGCCAAATGAAATACATTGTAACCTCGTTATTAATCGCTTTTACACTTTTTAACGCTACAGCACAAGTAGAAACCTACCCCACATCACACGATACTTCTTTGCGTGTGGTAACGGTAATTGGCGTAGGGGATATGATGCTGGGCACCAATTATCCCAGCGAAAAACATTTGCCCCCAAACGATGGTAAAAATCTGTTGGACAGCGTGCGTGAAATTTTGCTGGATGCGGACATCACTTTTGGCAACCTTGAAGGTACGTTGGCAGGTGATAAGGGCAAGGTGAAAAAATGCAGTAACCCCAAAGTGTGTTATGCTTTCCGTTCGCCCGTTCATTATGCAAAATACTACAAAGAGGCAGGTTTTGATTTGTTGAGTATTGCCAACAACCACAGCGGTGATTTTGGTGCCGAAGGTCGTGAAATTACCATGACTACTCTTGAGGAATATGGCATACAGTACGCGGGTTTGCTAAGCTGCCCAACAACTGTGATTGAAAAAGACGGTGTTAAATACGGCTTGGCCGCTTTTGCACCTAATAGCGGAACGGTAAGCATTAAAGACATTGAAGGGGCAAAAGCTATTGTAGCTGCCTTGGATAGTTTGTGCGATATACTGATTGTATCGTTTCACGGGGGTGGGGAAGGCCGCGACCGACAACACGTAACCCGTGATACTGAAATGTTTATTGGAGAGAACAGGGGCAATGTGTATGAGTTTAGCCACGCAGTGATTGATGCAGGTGCTGATATTGTTTTCGGGCACGGTCCGCACGTTACCCGCGCAATGGAGTTATATAACAACCGTTTGATTTGCTATAGTTTGGGCAATTTTGCCACCTACGACCGTTTTAGCCTGACTGCCGAAAGCGGAGTTGCACCGATAGTAAAGGTTACAACGGATACAAAAGGGAACTTTATAGGAGCGAAAATCACCCCGATAAAACAAATGGGAGAGGGAATACCCGTGATAGATACCGAAAAACAATGGGCGTTGAAGCTGATACAAGAACTTACCAAAGCTGATTTTCCTGAAACACCGCTATTGATAGGCGACGACGGCGAGGTAGTGAAAAAGCAATAATTGTTGAACTTGCCTATGAAATGTTGAGCTTGCCGAAACAAGGATATAAACCAAAAAAGCCCCAAAACGGAGCTTTTTTATTATATAAAGTTTAAATTCTTATCGCATGGTTGAGCCATACTTAGCTTGCCAATCCATCACACCGCCCAACAAATTGCGAACGTTTGTGAAACCGATTGAACCAAGGTATGCTTTTGCCTGACCGCTGCGGGCACCACTGCGGCAGTGTACAATTATTTCTTCGCCTTTAAGGTCTTCCAACTCATCCACTACGGTAGGCAATGTACCCAATGGAATAAGGCGGCCGCCAATATTAAACTCTTCGTATTCGTGAGGTTCACGCACATCAATTACAATAAGGTCTTCACCGTTATCCATGCGCGTCTTTAATTCTTCGGAGGTAATGTCCATATACTATTTACTGTTTTATGAATTTAGTCGTATTAAATCCTATTGAAGGATTATGTAAAGTTAAAAAATATAATCCGTTTGGCAATATACTGATAGGCAGTGTATTTGTTTCAAAAGTGTTTATAACCCCTGTGTTAATTGTTTTTCCTGCTATATCCGTAATAGTGTAGGTGTATATATCTTGTTGGGCAATATCTATTGAAATTTCTGTTGAAGCGGGATTTGGGTACACATTTATTGCATTAAATCCTTTTGCGGTCAAGGGGATTATACCCACTAAAGTAGTGTCTTTAATAAAGTTTTTACCTACGTGGGGGCGCATCATCAGCGTACCGGGTATTTCTGATAAATACCATTTTCCGGTAGTATTAAAGTACAAACCGGGATTGCCAATGGCTTTGCGGTTGCTGGTGTAATTCCTGTCCCAGCCTACGTTTAGGTGGAAAGTAGAGGTTTGCACCCAGCCTATGTAAAACTCGCCGCTTACAGCTATAGCACTATCCAGAATATATGTGTGATATCCGTTAATAGAATCGGTATAAGTAGGGTAAGTTACCAACTTGGTGTACAAAAGCGTTTCTTGTGAACCATTGGGTGTAATGTTTTGCCAAACAGCAAGGTTAAAAGCCCTTTTAATGGTGTCTTCTGCCTGAAAATAATAAACTGAAATTGCACGTAAACTGTCGGGTTTGTTAAGCCTGAAACGGTAGGCAATTTTACCTGAACCGCGTTTTAGTCCGTAACCTGTTTCAGCAGTGCCATCGTCGTAGGCATAATAATTGGCAAACGTAAGTTTTCGGGTAACGGAGTCGTTGGCAATTCTAAAGTTTGCTCCTGTTATTTTTAAAAACTCAGCAGCAGTGTAGGTTACTGTGTCTTCTGTACGGGCTACTACATTGTAATTTGAGGCAACCCCGAATCCTTTTTCGCTGAACGGATTGATAGAGAAACCGCTACCGGGTTGGTTAATTACCAAATTACCGGCATCATCACGCACCTGACGGTTGAAAACGTCCACAGTACGACCTTGGTCAAATAAATTACTCAAATAACCAACAGTACTATCTGTTACTTCCAACGATTCAAAAGTTTTGAATTGGTCGTAGGGCATTTCTTGGTATTCTTTCAAAAACGACATCGGTTTTTGCGAAACCGCTACATCGGCAAAAATACTGTCGGCTGCCGTGCGGTTACGCTCCATATAAATATAATCAAGATGCCATTGGCCTACGCCGCCTATGTAGCTTTGATAATTAATAAAACGGAATTGGAAACCTGCATGAAAATATTCAGGAGCTTCAAGTTTTAGCAAAGCAGGTTTAAAATCGCTTAGTGCAATACCGGGTGTAGACCATACGGTATACCAAAACCCTAAGTTGTTTTTAAATTGCAGGATTAAAGAGTCTTTTCCTTGTAGGGATTGAAAACTCAAACCCTGTGCCTGGTAAAAAAAGCTCAGGAAAATATTATTACCGCTGCTGTATGCAGAAATATCAATGGGTTGTGAAGTAAGGGTGTCGCAAGGGCCGTGTATATCCGCACGAATGTTTAAATAGGGGCGACCAGTACTGTCCAATGCGTCTAAAGTAGCAACCCCGATGCTGGGAGCTTTTACCGGAAAATCAGTATTTACATACGCCAAACGGTTGGTCCAGCGGCTTTCATCCGGAAAAACCTCTCCCTTAGAAAAATCTTCGAAAAAAGGTAATAACAACGTATCTGTAATACCGCTTTTGCGTATAAAGGTTGAGTTTTTAAGTTGTAATTGCTGTTTAAGTGCAGGGTTCGCCGTCAGGGGTACCAGTACCTCCTCATTCAGCTGCGCATTTACACCAACACCAATACATATAAGGGCTATAGCGCCCGATAGCTTTTTAAACATTGTTAGTCGCTTTGCTTTAAGAACAAATCTATTTCTTGACCAATATACGCGCCTCTACCCGCTTCAGGGGTTTGACGGTATACTTTGGCCGTTATTTTATCGGTAACGTTTTTATCGTACGATACCGCACCTATATTTAACCCTAAAAGGCTCAATTCTATTGTGGCTTCGTCTAAAGTTAATCCCCCTAAGTCGGGCATTACGATGTTTTTATCACCGTCATCCTCGCCTTTACTTATCACCAAATCTATTTTGCTGCCTTTTTCAATCCCGTCGCCGGCCTTTACTTTCTTGCCGTTAAAACTCATCCCCAACACCCTGTTTACTGATAAATCGGCACGGGTGGTTATCTCACCCACTTCCAAACCCTCGGCAGTAAGTTTGCTCACCGCTTCACGCAGGCCAATATCCAAAATGTCGGGCACCTTCACAATAGGTACAGGACGGGCGTTGATGGTAAGGTACACAATGCGGTTCTTCTTCACCTTAGTGCCTTCGGCAGGGTTTTGGTCAACTACTTGGTTGGGTTTCGCCTTTGGCATATATACTGAGTCAAACACAACATAGCGCAAGTCTTTTTCATCCAGCAAACGGGTGGCTTCGTCATACACCAAACCTTTTACTTTAGGGACTGGTAAACTTTGCCCGTGGTTGGTCATAAACTTCAACAGCCAGTTTATTACTAATAAAAACAGCAGTATTGAGGCTATGCCTATGAGCAGCTTTGCCCACCATTTTGAATGTAAAAAGCCCGTAACGAATTTATTTGCCATCAGTTTGCTTGCTGTGCATTGTTTTTGGTGAAACCGTATTGTAGTATTTTATCAATAAAATCATAAGGCATATACCCGTTTAGTGCACTTTGGTGGAAAATGCAAGTTGCGGGAGTCATACCGGGCAACGAATTTACTTCAATAAATATTACTTCCACTTTGTTGTTGTGGTGCACTTTTACAAAAGCATCTATTCGTGCATAGCCTTCAATATTCAACAATTTTGCGGCACGTTCCAACTCTGTTTTTACAGCATCGGCAATGTAACGGTCTTCTGTAGGCTCTTTTGAGTAACGCGCAGGGGTAATGTTTTGCCCTTGTCCCGCTAAAAATTTCTCTTCTAATGATAAGATTTCTTTTTCGGCCAGTGTTTCGCTCGGCTCAAACATTTCATAGCGTATTCCGCCGTTTTCTGTGCGGTGGGTTAATAAACCGCCCGTTACTTCTAAAAATATCTTAGCATCCGATTTGTCAATGAACTTTTCGGCCAAGAAGTAGCTTTTACGCGGAAACTCTTCTTTGGGCAACAGTTTCAATCGTTGTTCCAATTCAGGTTCGCGGGCTTCGGTTTCCCTAAACATCAATCGGGCAAACGCATCCAACTCCTCGCGGGTTTTTATTTTCTTCACAGCACTGCTGCAACCGTCGTCGGCAGGTTTTGCAATCATCGGCAACCCTGTTACTGACAGTATTTTATCATAAAATGCTGCGCTATCAGCTGCCCAATCTTCTTTTTTGGCCAATACGTGCGGTGCTACCGAAAAACCGTTGGCGGCAAGCAACTCAGCCGTATCGTATTTATTTATGGTGATTTGTGAGCTGTAATAGCCAGAGCCGTTGTAGGGCAATCCCACTTTTTCAAGTTGTACTTGCAAGCTCCCGTCTTCTCCCGGTCTTCCGTGCAAAGCAATAAATACCCCATCAGCCAGCTGTGCCAGTTGCTCAAAGCCAATTAGGTGCGGAGCTGCATCGTGCTTTTGTCCGTTGCCAAAACGTTGCAAAACGGGAAGGCACTCGTCAGCTATTTTTTGCAGATACGGGTTAGGGTGATAGTTTCTCACCTTTTCGGCAATATCATCAGCATTGTCTTTCAACATCATGCTCACCGGCACTAAGTACATTTGGTAAGCATCATCACTGCCTGTTAAAAACACAGGTACGGGAGTGTATTTGGGCGATGAAGAAAGCTTTTCGTAAATATTGCGGCCACTTTCCATAGAGATGTGTCGCTCGGTAGAGTAACCGCCCATAATTACGGCAATGCGTTTCTTTTCTTGGGCTTGGTTTGCAGTACTGTCCAGTTCAGTCTTTAAACGGTCATACACAGCCTTGTAATGAAAGTTTTCCATGCTGGTTTCAGCACGTTCTTTCAAGCTGGTATATAATATAAAGGTTAGGAATTGAGAAGGGTTCAATCCTATTTCGGCCGCTTGGTGGAAGAAGAACGACGAAGGCATCATACCCGAAGTGGTATTAGGGTCGTTCAGGAATATTTTTCCATCAGCCGTAATAAATCCGTCCAAACGGGCATACGTATTAAAACGGAAGTAACTATACAGTTGTTGCGCCTTTTGGCGGATGGCTTCTATTTGTGCATCGGGTAAATCGATAGGGGTTACTTTGCGTGATAAACCGGGCAAATATTTTGAGCGGTAATCAAACACCTCTTGTCCCTTTACAATTTCAGTAGGAGGGAGTGCAATGGGTTTTTCATCCAAACCCCTGATAACAATACACGAAAACTCACGCCCTTTTACAAACTCTTCTATCAGCACCTCGCTCTCGTTTTGCAGTGCTTGCAAAACCACATGGGGCGCATTTTGTAATTCGCTTTCAAGGGTGTGCAGCACATCGTCGGGCAGGTTAATCAGGCTGTTGTTAAATAACAAAGGCAATCCTAATCCTTCACGGATATCACATACTGAACGTACGTATTCAATTTTTTGAAATTGGTTCAGATGGTTCCACTCAAATGCAGTAACGGTAATGTTAAAGAACGCTTTATCAATAGCCGCAGCTAATTCGTCAGCCGTTTTTACAACACTAACTCCCAATGAAGAACCTTGATTGGCAGGCTTCACTACCAACGGGTAGGTAAGTGAATCAGTATTTATTGAACGGTTTTCTTCCCAGCGGGTACGGGTTACTAAAGTATAATTGGGCGTATCAAATCCGCCTGCCTGCAAAAATTGTTTTTGTATGGCCTTGCTGATACCAATAGCAGAGGGTAGTATTCCTGAACCTGTATAGGGTATTTTCAGCCATTCAAGCATCCCTTGTATGGTGCCGTCTTCGCCGTAACTGCCGTGCAGGGCTAAAAAAGCAATATCAATCAGTTGGGGTAATTCGTCAACGGTAACCCTGCGGCCTATTTGGCCTATCATGGCATCGTAGTTTAGTTTGCCGCTTTTTACATCGGCTTCTAAACTCTCTACATATACCTGAAAATTGTATTGACTTTCGGGCAGGTATTGCACCGGCGGGTAAAAATCGCGGATGCTGCCTTTGTATATCAGTTCTTTGTTTAAAAGAATAAGGGTGTTGAAGCTATCTACAAACAATGGAACGGGTGTAAACAATAACTTATTAAGGTTATCATATACCGTTCTACCGCCAGAAAACGATACTTCCCTTTCGCGGGATGCCCCGCCGAAAAATATTCCAACTTTTATCACGGCGCAAAGATACGCTTTGGGGCTATTGCTAGGTAGTGGTTTAGTAAAGTGTGTAAACAGTTAGCTATTATAAACTTTTGGCGATAGTAAACACAAATTTTGCCCCTTGTGGAACATTGTTATGCACCCAAATATGACCGTTTGCTTGTGTAACCAGCTTTTTAACTATCGATAGGCCGATACCGTAGCTGTCGGTTTTAGTATTCTTAAGGTTTTCGAACAGGTTGAATATTTTTTCACTGCTTTCTTCGGGTATTCCGGGCCCGTTATCAGCTATTGAAAACTCAAAGTAATCGTCTTTGTCAATGCATTGTAACTCTATTGCACACATCGGTTTGTCGTTGTGTTTAATGGCGTTATTAATAAGGTTTGCCACAATTTGTTTTAGCGCAACGCTATTGTAGTAAACAACAGGCAGTTTTGTTGGGTAAGTAATGTTTACCCGTTTGTTTACGGTATACTCTTCAGCTATTTGATGGCAAAGAGACTGTAAATCAATTTCCTCCATGTGCATGTTGTTAAAGTTTGTACGAGAATAGTCCAAAATCCCGTTTACCATATCGCGGGTTTGTTCGTTTATCAGTTTTAACAATTCAATGTATTGCTTTAGCGAATCGTTTTTTATCCCTTCAAGCTCTGCTTCAATCAAAGCAATTAATGTGTGGGTAGAATTGAGGGGAGATTTAATGTCATGAGCAACTGTAAAGCAAAAACGCTCAAGACTTTGGTTGGTTTCTTACAACATCGATTTTTTTACCACGTTGGCCTCCAATTCCTCACTCAACATATTCAGGCCATAAGCCATTACATCAATCGGGTCGTTTGTAATTTCCGTTACTATGCGTTTAGAAAAATTAAGACTGGCTATCGCCCCAATCATTTCTATCAAATCATTAATTCGTCCCTCTTCTACTTGTATATCCATCTATAAAAAAGTCTTTAACCATTCAATAGCTTTTGCTTCATCCTTGAATAACTTCACAGGAAACTTGGTTTTATTAAGGCCAAGAAAAAAGTTGCCGATTAATTGAGATAGGGAAGAACTTATTAGAAGTCCACAAGCACTTTGTACCTTAGCTACTTCAGCACTTGCCAAGTAAGCTCTCGCTTCTTTTGTAGCACCTTTGGATTGGGTGATGTCAACTAATACAGGAACTATTTTGCCGTTTGCTATAGATTTAACAGCTTCAATATTTTCTTTGGCCTCGTCTAACCCCATAAGAATATCGGGGAGCGCGATACATTTTACAATACCGTCATCGGTATAGCTCAACTTTTCAGTCCTAGTTACAATCTCCCTCATATTAGATTAATAACGAGAAAAAACAATAAAAACACTTACCACCGCCAAATTTGTGGTTAAAGGTAATACATTAAAATTAAACAGCATAGAATTGCGTGTTAAAACATTGATTGTTAGTTTTTTATTGTTCTGTAAAGAGGTGTTTTGTCTGCTTAATAGATTTTGATTTTTTTGATTTCAAGTGTGTATAAAATTAAAGAGGTTGTTCAGGTCTTAACAAATATTGGCCTGATTTGTGCGCGGTAATTGGGTTTGTATCGAAATAATTTACAACAGAACCTTAAATCAATACATTTGCTGTTACAACAATGAAACGTAGCACTATTTTCCTATACCTCTGCCTGCTTATTAGTATAAGCGTAAAGGCTCAAAACTCGCCTCAGTATAACTCAGCAGAAATATTACAAAAGCTATACAAGCTAAACACAGTTGGCTCGGTGCTGTATGTAGCCGCCCATCCCGATGACGAAAATACCCGATTGCTGGCCTATCTTGCCAACGAACGCAAGCTGCGCACCGGGTATTTATCGCTTACAAGAGGTGACGGTGGACAAAACCTGATTGGCAAAGAATTGGGAGAACAACTGGGCTTGATACGCACCCAAGAGTTGTTGGCAGCACGCCGTACCGATGGTGCTGAACAGTTTTTTACCCGTGCAAACGATTTTGGGTATAGTAAAAACCCGCAAGAGACATTTGGGTTTTGGAACAAAGACAGCATACTGGCCGATGTGGTATGGGTGATTCGTAATTTCAGACCTGATGTGATAATATGCCGTTTCCCAACCGATGGCAGGGGCGGGCACGGGCATCATACTGCTTCGGCAATATTAGCAGAAGAAGCGTACGAAGCCGCCGCCGACCCTAACCGTTTTCCCGAGCAATTGCAGTACGTACAAGTATGGCAGGCCAAACGGGTGTTTTGGAACTCATACAATTTTGGAACAACCAATACCACCACGCCTGAGCAAATGCAACTGAATGTGGGGTTGTTTAACCCGCTACTGGGTAAAGGATACGGAGAAATTGCCGCCGATAGCCGCTCTAACCACAAAAGCCAAGGCTTTGGCTCGGCAAGGGGCAGGGGCGAGGTGATAGAGTATTTTCAGCAAATAAAAGGTGATTCAGTAAGTCGCGATTTGTTCGAAGGCATCAACCAAACATGGGAAAGGCTTGTAGGAACTAAAAAAATCCAAAAGCTAATTGATAAAATAATTGAAGAGTTTAAACCGCAATCGCCTGAACGCTCAGTTAGCGGGCTGGTGGCATTATACAAAACCCTGCAACAATTGGATGAGACCGATGCCGCGTTGCGGTACTGGAAAGCCCAAAAGCTGAAAGAAACCGAAACACTTATACTTACCTGTGCAGGATTATGGATGGAAGCATACGCCGCTGATTATACAGCAATCCCGGGCGAGGATATTACAATAACAGCTCAGATAGTAAATAACAATGGCCTTGACGCACAATTAAATAGAATCAACTACTTAGGTAAGACAGACACAATATGTTATATTGGTTGGTATCCTTCTCGTAAACTCCAAGGGAAAGACGATAAACCAAAGCCTTTTGTGTTTAAACCTCTTTTACATTCCTTTACTCATACCGAAAAACTAGCAGCCAACACACTTTACTCAACACCGTATTGGTTGCGTGATAATCACACGTTGGGGTTGTATGCTGTTAACGACTTATTAATGATAGGCAAACCTGAAAACGACCCACAGGTGGCCGTAACGTTTTACGTAAGTATTGATGGATTGGAATTGGCTGTTAAACGCCCCGTGGTGTATAAATATACCGACCCTGTTAAAGGCGAAGTGTATCGTCCGTTAGAGATATTGCCGCCAGCTACTGTGAATATTGCCGAACAATCGTATGTGTTTGGAGATACAACTCCGCAAACCGTTAAGTTTATTGTAAAGGCCAATAAAAATAACGTACAAGGCACCTTAAAAGCCGAAATACCCGCCGGTTGGCAAATCACCCTCAAGAATGCCTCTTTTTCTATTGCTAATAAAGGAGAAGAGCAGGTGTTAGAAGCGGTATTACGTGCCACTCCAAACAGCGTGAGCAGCAGTATTATAGCCTCGATAAAAATTGACGGGAAAACCTATAACAAGGCCATACAACGGGTGCAATACGACCACATACCGTATCAATTTACCCTGAGCGATGCCGAAGCTAAATTGGTTAGTATTCCGCTACAAAAAACGAACATTACCATTGGATACATACCCGGTGCCGGCGATGAAGTGGCTAATTGCCTGCGTTTAATAGGCTACAAAGTGGTAGACCTTACTGACGATATGCTGGCTAACGATGATTTGAGCAAATACGGAGCAATTATAACCGGAATACGAGCCTACAACACCAATGCCCGTTTGTTGCAACTTAACAACCGCATCAACGAGTATATAAACAACGGGGGTAATTTTATCGTACAATACAACACCAACAGCAGGGTGGGTCCTTTTGCAGGTAAAATCGGTCCTTATGATTTCACCATTTCACGCAACAGGGTAACCGATGAAACCGCTTCGGTAAAATTCCCCAATCCTGAACATCCGGCACTCACTTATCCCAACAAAATCGGTGATACTGACTTTGAAGGCTGGGTGCAAGAGCGCGGTATTTATTTCGCAACAGAGTTGAACGAAAACTTTGTACCTGTGTTGGAGATGGCCGACCCTAACGAAGAAGCACAAACGGGGAGTTTGATTATAGCCCCTTACGGCAAAGGAAACTTTGTATATACCGGACTTTCGTTTTTTAGAGAATTACCCGACGGTGTACCCGGAGCCTACCGTTTGTTTGTGAATTTACTTAGCCTACCTCAAAACAAATAATGCAGGAAAACGAAGAAAAACCACCGTTTTTAAAATCTTGGGCCAATGTGTATGCATTGGTAGCAGGCACTTTGGTCGTACTGATGGTATTGTTTTACCTATTTAGCGAGTATTTTAAATGAGTTGGATTGATTGGGTGGTATTAGTAGGAACCTTGCTGTTCATAGCTCTTTACGGGATGTGGAAAAGCAGGGGAATGCGCAATATTGAAGGCTACCTGCTGGCCGATAAAAAACTGCCTTGGTACCACGTAGGACTTTCGGTAATGGCAACACAGGCAAGTGCTATCACCTTTCTTTCTGCACCGGGATTGGGATATGCTGATGGTTTGCGCTTTGTGCAATTCTATTTCGGGTTGCCGCTGGCCATGATTGTGATATGTATTGTTTTCATTCCCATCTTTAAAAACCTAAACGTTTATACCGCCTACGAATACCTCGAAAACCGTTTTGACATAAAAACGCGGTCACTCACTGCTTTTTTATTCCTGTTACAGCGAGGTTTATCAACGGGTATAACCATTTATGCACCTGCAATTATCCTCTCAAGCATACTCAACATAAGTATTATTTACACCACCTTTATTATGGGCGGTATCGTGATACTTTATACGGTGTATGGCGGTACAAAGGCCGTTTCTTACACCCAAATGTTCCAGATGATTATCATCTTTTCAGGCCTGTTTATGGCCGCGTTTATGGTGGTGTATATGTTACCCCAAGGCGTAGGCTTTACCGATGCCTTGCACATTGCCGGAAAAATGGGGAGAACCAATGCAATCGATACTACTTTCGACCTTAACAACCGCTATAATATATGGTCGGGCATCATTGGCGGGTTCTTTTTGCAGTTATCGTATTTCGGTACCGATCAGTCGCAGGTAGGTCGTTATCTTACAGGGAGTTCCGTAAGTCAAAGTCGTTTAGGTTTGGTAATGAACGGGTTGGTGAAAATCCCCATGCAGTTCTTTATCCTGTTGATTGGCGTATTGGTTTTTACTTTTTATCAATTTCACACCCCGCCTGTTTTTTTTAACAGTGTTGAAGTGAACTCTGTTGAGAATAGCGAATATGCTCAACAGTTTAAACAGCAAGAGGAGTTATACCAAAGCACCTATACCGAACGCAGGCAATACGTGGATGGCTTGGTTGATGCATTGCACACGGACAATCAATCAAAAATTGATGAAATGCGCACCGCTTTGCAGCAATCGGATAGTAAAGCAAACGAAGTGCGCGATTCAGCCATACGCATCATTAGTGCCCACAACAAACTGGCTGATAAAAACGATAGTAACTATGTTTTTTTAGGCTTTGTAACCCAATACCTGCCAACGGGTATGGTAGGGCTGCTGATAGCCATTATATTCTTGGCAGCCATGGGTTCTACCGCCAGCGGACTTAACTCGTTGGCATCTACCTATATTGTTGATTTTTACAAGCGGTTTACACACAAAAACGGCAGCGACCAACGCTATTTAAATGCCTCGCGATGGGCAACGGTGGTATGGGGCTTGTTTTGCATGGTGGTTGCTCTATATGCAGGCAAATTGGGCAATTTGATAGAAGCTGTGAACATTCTCGGTTCCTTATTCTATGGGGTGATATTGGGTATTTTTATCACTGCTTTTTTCGCCAAACACGTAAAAGGCACTGCTGTGTTTTATGCAGCCTTGTTAGGCGAAGTGTTTGTTGTAGCTGCTTGGATTACCGATTTAACCTCATT
This sequence comes from Bacteroidota bacterium, assembly GCA_008933805.1. NCBI lineage: Bacteria > Pseudomonadati > Bacteroidota > Bacteroidota bacterium. The sequence goes on along the minus strand of WBUH01000020.1, from coordinate 13,392 downwards.
CTTATGGCTCAATCTTATAGGCTGCGTACTTGTATTTACCTTCGCAGTATTGATACAAGCGTTTAGTATCGAAAAAACACAATCTTAATTGGTAATTTATTCCCCCTCACCCTTCGACAGGCTCTATCCTTCGACAGGCTCAGGATGGGCAATCGCGCTTGTCCGTCGTTCGTAAAGTCCCCTTTAGGGGATTTAGGGGTGAGATTGCTTCGGGAGACCTCGCAATGACGGGGAAACTACTGTCATGCTGACGAAGGAAGCATCTTACCCCGTTTTGTTAACACAGTTGTTATAAGGTTCTTGGCTATCGCTCAGAAAGACAGGGTGGGGTACAAAGGCCAGTGCGCAAGCCTTCCCCCTGCTAAGGGGGAAACCGCCGCGCTTGCCTGCCACCGCGCCCTTCGGCAGGCTCAGGATGGGCAACCGCATTTGCCACTGTCCTGCTGACGAAGAAGCGTCTTACACAACTTGTTACAGAGTTGTAACGAGTTTGCCTTAAAGGTGAACGTTAGCGGGGTATGGTTAAGAGAATATCGATATATACGCGGATCAGTTATACATCGATTTAAGGCTTTCAACAACGGCTAATTGAATTTCTTCAAGTTCCTTATACTCTTTAGTGTAAATACCGTCTCGTTGTTTTACATCAAAGAAAAATTTACTTAAAGAAATATATGCTTCCTTAATATCTGCTCCTTCAATATAAAATTCAGATGCAATGAACATATCATGCAACTTTTTATTACTTGGGGATTGACTTTTATAGTGCTTTATGTATTCTTTAGGCAAGCTATCTAGATAGTTTTTGCAGTAAATTCCTACTAACTCTGACAGTGCCCCGTCAGATTTACTAACTATCACACCAAAAACTTTACTATAATATTCTCTTGTTGTAAGGTTGGCTGAAAACAGACTATCCAGACAACAACCAGTTAATTTATCATCTGTCGGAGTTACAACACCCTCTAAAATCTGTTTCGCATGGGCTGCAATAGCACTATCTGAAGTGCCAACATATGATTGAGCCTTTGAAAAAATCATCGTACTAAAGAACACTACTAACAGCGATAAATATTTCATTGAGCCAAAATAACAAAAAACCCCGCTGTTGGGCGGGGTTTGTATAGATTTAATAAAAGTTAATCTTAGTGTTTGTGGTCACCATGATCTCCATCGTGATGATGAGGCTCGGCGGCACCGTCTTTTTTGCCTTTAGCGTGTTTCACGCACTCAGCTTTTTGCTCAGGGCTACAACCTACGCTATCGCAATAAGCAGCACACTCTTCGGGGGTCATTTCCATACACTTGTCCATATCGCATTTAGCGTTTGCACTTGCATGGTGTCCGTCCATTGAGCAGCAAGCCTCAGTTTTAGCTTTACTACCGTCTGTGCAGCAATCAGCAGCACTCGCACCATGACCGCCGTTTACAGCAATGTGTGGAGCAATAATCAATGAAACGATTGACATCAATTTAATCAAAATGTTCATTGAAGGACCTGATGTATCTTTAAAAGGATCTCCCACTGTATCACCGGTTACCGATGCTTTGTGAGGTTCTGATTTTTTGTAGAAAGTTTCGCCGTTTATCACAACGCCCTTTTCAAACGATTTTTTTGCGTTATCCCATGCACCACCTGCATTGCTTTGGAACATACCCATCAACACACCGCTAACGGTAACACCGGCCAACAAACCGCCCAATACTTCAGGGCCGAAGATAAAGCCTACAATTACAGGTACTATAAGTGCAATAGCACCGGGTAGTATCATTTCACGGATAGAAGCTTTAGTTGAAATCTCAACGCATTTTTCATACTCAGGCTTGGCTTTGTATTCCATAATACCGGGTATTTCGCGGAACTGGCGACGAACTTCGTTCACCATATCCATAGCAGCGCGACCTACCGCAGCAATTGCTAATGAAGAGAATATAAATGGTATCATACCGCCTACAAACAGACCGGCCAATACATTTGCTTTGTAAATATCGATAGCATCAATGCCTGCAACACCCACAAATGCCGCAAACAGTGCTAATGAGGTAAGTGCTGCTGAAGCAATGGCAAAACCTTTACCGGTTGCAGCAGTAGTATTACCTACAGCATCTAAGTTATCAGTACGTCCACGAACTTCTTCGGGCAATTGGCTCATTTCAGCAATACCACCTGCGTTATCAGCAATTGGACCAAAAGCATCAATTGCCAACTGCATAGCAGTAGTAGCCATCATACCGGCAGCTGCAATAGCCACACCGTACAAACCGGCCAAAGCGTATGAGCCGTAAATACCACCTGCCAATACTAATATAGGCAACACGGTACTTTCCATACCTACTGAAAGACCACCGATAATGTTAGTAGCGTGACCTGTACCTGATTGTTTAACGATTGAAAGCACCGGACGTTTGCCCATTGCAGTATAGTATTCAGTAATGATACTCATTAAAGTACCTACTACTAGACCTAATAAGATGGCCCAGAATACATTCATGTTGGTGAATTCATATCCACGGATAGAAAGGTTTTCAGGCAGCATCCACATTACAAGGAAATAAGATACTATACCGGTAATGATAATTGATGACCAGTTACCCATGTTAAGGGCTTTTTGTACATCACCTTTATCATCTTTCACTTTCACGAACCACATACCTATAATAGAGAATATGATACCCAAACCTGCCATTAACATTGGCAGCAATACAGGAGCCATACCGCCAAAGTTATCAGCCGAAACAATTTCGCGGCCTAATACCATGGTAGCAAGAATGGTAGCAACATAAGAACCGAAAAGGTCAGCACCCATACCGGCAACGTCACCTACGTTATCACCTACGTTATCGGCAATAGTAGCAGGGTTACGAACATCGTCCTCAGGAATACCTGCTTCAACTTTACCCACAAGGTCAGCACCTACGTCGGCAGCTTTGGTATAGATACCACCGCCCACACGTGCAAACAAGGCTATACTTTCAGCACCCAACGAGAAACCTGCAAGTACTTCAAGGGCTTTTGCCATATCAGGACCGTTAACGTTTCCGTTTTCGCCAACAAACATTGTATAAAATAAGATAAACAATGAGCCAAGACCCAAAACTGCCAAACCTGCAACACCCAAGCCCATTACCGATCCACCGGTAAATGATACTTTAAGTGCTTGTGCAAGGCTGGTACGTGCCGCTTGTGTTGTACGCACGTTAGCTTTGGTAGCTATATTCATACCTATGTAACCGGCTACTGCCGAGAAAACTGCCCCAATTAAAAATGCCACTGCGATAATTGGGCTTGAATTAGCAGAAGGAATAGTTCCGCTCCATGCCAGCAATACTGCCGCAATAACAGCAAAATACGATAGTACTTTCCATTCGGCTTTCAAAAAGGCCATTGCACCTTTGGCAATGTAACCAGCCAATTCTTTCATGTTTTCGTCGCCCGCGTCTTGCTTGCTCACCCATGCTGATTTGATGGCCATCACCAGCAATCCAACCACGCCAAGTGCGGGTATTAGGTAGATAAGGTTTTCCATATAGTCTATAAATACGATTTTTTACAGGACGGCAAAAATAAGGTTTTGCATTAACAAAGTGAAAAATAGTTGAACTATCGTGGTTTTAATCTCTCAACATTGGATTATCTGTTATCTTTTTGAGACTATGATACCGTTTTACAACCCATACCATTGCTGCATTGTTTCTTCTCAAACAAAAAAATTAAAAACTACTGAAACCACTCTGTTTAAAACGCTTGTGGAAAAAATATGAATAACTGCAAGGGGTTTTTCACCCTCTCGGGTTTCCCCTTTTCCCTTTTTGGCCCTATATTTGCAAACGTTTTATTACAACCGACTTAAAAACGGTTTAAGTTCTTGTACAGTAAGTTATACATATCCGCACTAGCTATGCTTGTGGCCTTATTAATGTCGGTTTCGGCATTCGGGCGCACAGGCAACACTCCTGCCGACAGTTCTGAGGCAGCGGATAGTCTCGTATATATACCATGTTCACTTACTGATTCTCTTTTAGATTACGCAGATAATTATTTAGGTACCCGTTACCGCAGTGGTGGCAAAACCCCAAAAGGTTTTGATTGCTCAGGCTTTGTATATTATGTATTCGGAAAATTCGGGTATAAAACTTCGCCCTCATCATCTGCAGTTCGAACCATAGGTAAAGAAGTAGATAAAGAAGATGCCCGCCCCGGTGATATTATTTACTTCACAGGTCGCAACTCACGTTCAAAGCGTCCCGGCCACGTTGGTATCATTACCGAAATAAAAGACGGCACAATTTATTTTATCCATGCCTCGGTAAATTTGGGTATCTCATATTCTACCAACCAAACCCCGTATTACAAAAAGCGTTTTATGGGCATCCGCAGGGTGCTGGATTAATCTTACCCGCCCCTCTGCTCCTCTTCTCAATCTGTTTTTGTTAATAAAATGTAAAAAACACACGCTGTGTTGCTTACTATTTTTGAGGCATGGAACAACCACAAAGCCTTAAACAAGTAGCAGAATTTCACCGCACTTTCCGCCATCCCATTATTGAACAACCTGCCATACCCAGCGCCGCCCGCAGCGAACTGCGCGTGAGCCTGATAGCCGAAGAGTTAGAAGAACTGCGCCAGGCCATTGCAGATAATAATATAGTAGAGATTGCCGATGCTTTGTGCGACATACAGTATGTGCTGAGCGGTGCAATACTTGAGTTTGGCCTCGGACATAAGTTTAAAGCTTTATTTGACGAAGTGCAACGCAGTAATATGAGTAAAGCCTGTCAAACTGAAGAAGAAGCGCAAGCAACTGTTGTGCATTTTAAAGAGAAAAAAGGCGAAGATTGCTATTATAAAGAGGTAGAAGGCTTATACCTTGTGTACCGCACCAGCGACGACAAAACCATGAAGTCTATTAACTATAGTCCCGCTGATTTAGCTTCAATTTTAAAATAGAAACGGTTTATAACGGGCAGGGTTTTGCCAATTAGATGGTAAAACTTATTTTTGCCTCCAAAATTTACACAATGGCAAATACATCAGATGTTTCAGTAGGAATGTTTTTGCGCCACAACGGCGAGTTGGTGCAACTTATAGAATACATGCACCGCACACCCGGCAACTTGCGTGCTTTCTATCAAGCAAAAATGCGCAATGTAAAAACAGGGAAATTAGTTGAATACCGCTATCGTAGCGGCGAAGAGGTTGAAATTGTACGTGTGGAAGTACGCGAACTGCAATACTTGTACAAAGACGGCAATAGTATTGTTTGTATGGACAATGATACTTTTGAGCAGATATATGTGGACGAGATTATGTTTGGCGATGGTGCTAAATTTATGAAAGAGGGCATGACTGTGAAGATTTCTTTTGAAGAAGATGCTCCTATTGCTGCTGAAGCCCCAACGTTTGTTGAGCTTGAAATTACCTACACCGAACCCGGTGTGAGGGGCGATACTGCTACCAACACATTGAAACCTGCTACCCTTGAAACAGGAGCAATTGTTAACGTTCCTTTGTTTGTTGATACCGGTGAAATCATCCGTATTGATACCCGCACCAGCGAGTACATGGAACGTGTGAAGAAGTAATATCTTTAAACCCTATAATGAAGGCTGCCCAAAAGGCGGCCTTTTTTTGTTTATGCATTGTACGTCGGGTATAAAACCCGATTCTATTGATAAAATTGAGCCCTTAATCATTATCAATAACATAGGGATTTATTCCCTATGATAACCCAAGACATCGGGTATAAAACCCGACGCTATTGAGAGTATTGCACCATCAATCATTATCAATAACATAGGGAGCTATTCCCTATGATGACCTAAGACATCGGGTATAAAACCCGACGCTATTAAGAGTATTGCACCATCAATCATTATCAATAACATAGGGATTTATTCCCTATGCTATCCCAAACCCGTACCTTTGCCGTATGATTAAACGGTTTTGTTTGGCGTTGGTAGTTACAGCAGTTTCAGATTCGGCAGTGGCCCAAATACCCAAATTGGGCAATGATACTTTGCTGGATATTGCCACTTGGAACGTGGAATGGCTGGGTGAAAGCGGCTATGGTCCTACCGACGAGAACCTACAGTTTAACAATGTTAAAACCGTTATCAATCAAACAGGGTTTGATATTATTGCTTTGCAGGAAATGGCCAATACCAATACCTTTTTCAACCTTAGCGATGCTTTGTTTAGCACCTACGGCAGCATTAACTCTACCTTTCAGGCAACACAAAAAATGTGCTTATTGTATAAGAAAAGTATGTTTGAGTTAATACCCGATTTAAGCAAAAACATATTGAACCAGTATGCTAACAGTGCTTTTGCTACGCGACCACCATTGCAAGTGGCTCTTAGGACTAAACAAAACGACCGAGTAGACACTTTATATTGTATAGTGGTGCACATGAAGGCACACACGGGTTCTACAACAGAAAAACAGGACTCGTACAATCGTCGCAAAGAAGCTGCGGGGCATTTAAAAACCTATGTTGAGCAATACCTTGCTGGAAAGAAATACATAATACTAGGCGATTGGAACGATGATTTGAATACCTCGCTTTACAACAATATGCCTACCCCTTACGGTAATTTTTTGGACGCTGGTTACCTTTTTGCCACCAAACAACTTACCGATGCCGGCAAAAACTCGTGGGCGTTTGGCAATAAAATGATTGACCACATTATGATGGCAAAAAGCATGGACAGTTTGTACATTCCTGCATCATCAAAGGTGTTTGACAATGCAGGTAGTTACATTACCAATTTTAGCAACAATACTTCTGACCACTACCCCGTATATGCTTATTTTGATTGGAAACGATTGACAACCAACCCTAAACCTCCTTCATCGTTAGGGATTGATAACGCACAAACAGGAGTAACCGTTTATCCCAATCCTGCCAATGAAACTGTTTATATGGAAGGTATTGTGGACGAGTTAACCATTTACAACCTATTAGGGCAGCCTTGCTATACAGAGAAGCAACCGCTAAACCCTATAAACATTAGCGAATTACCCAACGGGATTTATACAATTGCCATTACCGTTAACGGAAACACTACCGTATCAAAAATGGTCATCAGCAGGTAGGCAACCCACTGTTTTAAAATCACTTGTAAATAGCTTGAATTAATGGGCTACAGGGATGGCCGTTTCTTCCACTGTTACTTCACCGTCAGCATCAATGCCCGTTAGTCTCACCTCCACCAGTTCATTTACCAGCAACGGATCGTAAGGCGTTTTTACCTTGATGTAGTTTTCGGTAAAACCGTTCATCATACCGCCGTTTTCTTCGGCCTCAAACAATACTGTAAACGTACCGCCAATGTGCTGCTCGTAAAAGCTGCGGCGTTTTTTCTCAGATAAAATGCGAAGCATCTCTGCCCTGCGGGCACGTTCTTTTTGGGGTACTACCCCTTCCATACGCACAGCGGTGGTATTCTCACGCTCGCTGTAAGGAAACACGTGCAAATACGATATATCCAACTCGTTAATAAAACGATAGGTATCTAAAAAGTCTTCTTCAGTCTCACCCGGAAACCCAACAATCACATCCACACCAATGCAGCAATTGGGCATTGCAGCCTTAATGCGTGCTACACGGTCGGCATATAACTCGCGTACATAACGACGACGCATCAACTTCAAAATCTTATTGCTGCCGCTTTGCAGAGGAATATGGAAATGAGGCACAAACTTTTGCGACTTCGCCACAAAATCAATAATGTCCTCATTTAATAAATTAGGCTCGATCGACGAGATACGGAAACGGTCAATCCCTTCCACATTATCCAACTGTTGCACCAAATCAAAAAAGGTTTCCCCGTTTTGTCGGCCAAAATCACCAATGTTTACTCCCGTAAGCACCACTTCCTTCACCCCTGTTTGAGCTACATTGCGGGCTTGCGCCACTGTTTTTTCAATGGTATCGCTGCGGCTAAAACCACGTGCCAAAGGTATTGTACAAAACGAGCAGAAGTAATTACAGCCGTCTTGCACTTTAAGAAAAGTACGGGTACGGTCGCCAAACGAAAAGCCGGGCACAAATACATTCGTCTCTTTAATCGGGCTGTTGTGCACAATGGCTTTTTCAGCATTGCCTAATTCTTTTAAGTGGTGGGCCAGATTAAACTTCTCTGCAGCACCCAACACCATATCCACGCCGGGTATTTCGGCAATTTCCTGCGGTTTCAACTGTGCGTAGCACCCAATAATCACCACATTGGCAGCAGGATTATACTTTAACGCTTCTTTAACCACTTTGCGGCATTTTTTATCCGCATTATCCGTTACAGAGCAGGTATTTATTACATACAAATCAGCACCTTGGGTAAACTCTTTACGGGCAAAGCCTTCCCCCTCCATTTGGCGGGCAATGGCACTGCTTTCGCTAAAGTTTAGCTTACAACCCAATGTATAAAAGGCTACCGATTTCTGCATTTTTTTAAAGGTCGCAAAGATAAGCAATTTGTAATTAACCTCTAATTTTACACACGATAGACGAGGGCGGTGGCAATAGCCAAATACTAAATTCTAAAAAAGAAGGAACACCCCAACCACCAATCACTAACAACTACTATGCTTGGTATAAAATACGGTGGCGGGTATGGCAAAAAACCGATAACTTAGCAAAAAACCTTACTACGTTGAGAGTCCTGCTTGCCCTTATACTTGTTGTTACCACGTTTTTCGGCTGTACCGATAAAACCCCTTTGTTGCAAATTACCGCTACGGCAAAGGTTACCGATGGCTACGCTATCCACAACCTTATACAAACGGGAACATATACGCCGCTTACCGATAGTGCGCAACTGGCCAAGTACCTAAGCCCCACCGAAACTGCCGATGCGTTGCAAAACCGCCTCACCAAAACGTATAGTTTGTATAAAGATTTGGGGACAATGGATGGTTTTTTGGTAAGAGCGTTACTGCTTAGCCAAAACAAAAACGGTAAAGAATGCTACACCTTCCAGTTGCGCAGTTACGATAAGGCAAGTAAACCGGTTGATATGTTTGAATTTGCCGTGTGGGACGGTGCAGCTAACCGCTATTGTTCGGGTACACTTAGCCGCCAGTGGATTATTAACCGCACTTGCGATACTACTACCGAGGTTTGGCAACTAATAAACAGCGGTCGTTTTGTGGCTTCATCTTTCCATAAATAATCTTTTATCGAAGGTTTGGGGCTCTATACAGATAATTTTTTTGCCCCTTGGGGTTAATTTTCCACTTTTGAAAGTGTAATTAGCCACCCCTTGAACTTTAAAGACACTTTAAATCTCTCGCTTGACTCGATAAAGATAAACAAGCTGCGCACCGTAATTACCGCGCTGATTATGGCTATCGGTATTATGGCCTTGGTGGGCATTTTGTCTTCGATAGATGCAATGAAGGTGTATCTTACCAAAAGCTTCTCAGAAATGGGGGCAAACACGTTCAGCATCAAAAACCGAGGCGGTAACTTTAGGATGGGTGGCCCCGGCAAGCGCATCAATTACCGCAAAATATCGTACGAAGAGGCCGTTGATTTCAGGATGGCGTACAACTTTCCATCGGCCACCGTTTCGGCATCGGTAAACGTATCGTTTGCCAGCACGGCCAAGTACCAATCACGCAAAACCAATCCCAACACCCTAGTATTAGGGATAGATGAAAACTACCTGCTGGTATCGGGCTATAAAATCTCTAAGGGACGTAATATAAGTACGGGCGATATGGAGGCCATGACCCCCGTGGCTATTATAGGTACTGACATTGCAGGTAAATTATTTCCGAATAAAGAAAATCCTATCGATAAAGAAATATCAGTAGGCGGGGTGAAAATGAGGGTGATTGGCGTGCTTGAATCCAAAGGAAACTCGGTAGGGTTTGGCGGCGGCGATAAGCTTATTTATGTGCCCCTTACGTTTGCCAAATTCAGGCTGATAAACTCGCCTCCTTCCTACGCACTTTCAGTAATGGTGAATGACCCTGAAATGATTGACCCTGCGATGTCTGAAGCCGAAGGGATTTTTCGCAAGGTGCGCAAGGTGAATGCTTTTGACGATAATAATTTCCAGATGACTAAAAGCGACGGTTTGGCGCAAGAGTTTATTCAAAACCTTGGTATGCTAACCTTTGCGGCTACCATTATAGGGGCTATTACCATTTTTGGGGCAGCCATCGGGCTAATGAATATTATGCTGGTAACGGTTACTGAGCGTACCCGCGAAATCGGTATCCGTAAATCATTAGGGGCTACTCCTGCCATTATCCGCAAGCAGTTTTTGTATGAGGCCGTAACCATCTGCCAGCTGGGCGGTGCGGGCGGTATTGTACTGGGTATTATCATTGGTAATATTATCTCGGGTGCATTGGGCGTTGGCTTTATCATGCCGTGGGTGCCTATTATTATTGCCCTTATACTGTGTACACTGGTAGGACTGGCCGCGGGCTACTACCCTGCCCAAAAGGCTGCCAAGCTTGACCCTATTGAGGCGTTACGCTTCGAATAACCACTCGGTCACAACACCCCTACTACACTTAGTCGGTATTTCTCAACCTATTTATTTACTGCTTTTTAAGCAATCCTGTACGATTATTTAGGGTAAATGATTTCTATCATAGTAAACCTTGATTAATAGCTGTAACTCGCATAAAAAAATGGATGGGATGAAAAGCTTTTTAACAGTTTGTTTGATTGCATTATTGATAATACAATCGATAACGGGCTTGTGGGGCGGAGCGGTTTTAATTGCCGCCCCTGACGGTAGCTTGTTTAATATGCCGCTTACGGCACTAAAAAACAGCCCTTTTCCAAACTTTTTGATACCCGGCTTTGCGCTGTTTGTTTTGCTGGGAATAGTACCGGGCATAGCTGCCTATGGGATGATTACCCGCCCAACATGGAAATGGCCTCAAAAACTGAGTGCCTACCCCGACCAATTTTGGGCATGGACTTTTGCCCTGTACGTGGGGCTGATGCTGATAATATGGATTGATGTACAAGTAGCGGTTATTGGCTACGGTGATGTGCTGCAAGCTATATATGCAGTGGCCGGGCTGGCTATTACTATACTTAGCCTGCTGCCTGCCGTTAAAAACACCTATAAAGTGGGAAGAAAAAACCGTACTAAGCCAGCTTCAAATCATATATAGAGCGTATTTCTTCAAAACGCGCTTCCATATTAAGGTTAAGGTCTTTTAGATTACCGGTGCGCACATCAAACACCCAACCGTGCACCGTAGGAAAACCTGTTTTGTACCACATACGCTGCACGTGGTCAATCTTAATAATGTTAAGGCATTGCTCAAGCACATTCAGCTCCACCAAACGGTCAAAGCGGCGTTGCTCCTCTATAATAGCGTCCAGTTCTTCCCTGTGCAAGCGGTACACATCGCGCAAGGTTTGCAGCCAACTGTTCAGTTGCCCCATATCGCTTGGGTTAAGGGCTGCTTTTATACCTCCGCACTCGTAATGGCCGCACACAATAATGTGTTTCACCTTTAAAAACTCAACAGCATATTGCACCACGGCATTCACGTTGGTATCAGTGCTTACCACCAAATTGCCCACGTTGCGGTGTATAAACACCTCGCCCGGTTTCAACCCCATAAGGTCTTCGGCAGTTACACGGCTATCAGAACAGCCTATGTATAAAAACTCAGGGTGTTGGCCTTTAGAAAGCTGATTGAAATAGTCAGGGTCAACCGATAGTTTCTCGGCTACCCATTTCTTGTTGTTTTCAAATATTTTATCAAAAGACATACTAATGGCGATTAACTATTCTACCCAACTTTTCCAGTAACTTGGGTCTTCAAGGGCAAGCGCCTGTTCTGTAATTTGCAGCGGGTAAAAGGGGTCTATCATCACCGCTAATTCTTTGGTTTCCTTCGCTCCTATCGATTTTTCAACCGTGCCGGGGTGTGGTCCGTGAGGTATGCCTTTGGGGTGAAGGGTAATCATACCGCGCTCTACGTGTTTACGGCTCATAAAATCACCGTCAACATAGTACAAAATCTCGTCGCTATCCACGTTGCTGTGGTTGTAGGGTGCGGGTACAGCTTCGGGGTGGTAATCAAACAAACGGGGGCAAAACGAGCAGATAACAAAGTTGTGCCCTTCAAAAGTTTGATGCACCGGAGGCGGTTGGTGCACACGGCCAGTAATAGGCTCAAAATTATGGATTGAAAACCCGTAGGGATATACGTAACCATCCCAGCCAATAGCATCAAACGGATGAGTGGCGTAGGTGTACGGCCACATCATGCCCTGCTTTTTAATCATCACCTTATAATCCCCCTTTTCATCGTAGGTTGTAAGGTTTTCGGGCAGTTTAATATCGCGCTCGCAATACGGGCTGTGCTCAAGCAATTGCCCGAAATTGTTGCGGTAGCGTTTTGGCGGAACTATGGGACTAAACGATTCGGTAATAAACAAACGGTTATTTTCACCGTCAAACTCAAGCTGGTAAATAGTACCGCGGGGTATCACCAAATAATCGCCGTATTCAAAAGGAATTTCGCCGTACAAGGTTTTTAGCTTGCCGGTACCCTCGTGTATAAAAATCACCTCATCCGCATCGGTATTTTTAAAAAAGTAATCAGTGGTTGATTTTTTAGGAGCAGCACTGCTGATGTGCAAATCGTTGTTTACCAATAAAGGCACACGACTTTCAAGGTAATCATCTACAGCAGGTACATTATAGGTTAAAAAGCTGCGGTGCTGCATATTTTTAGCAACGGCTACTTTTGGCTCAACACTGTAAGGTGTGCCGATATCCTTTACCAGCGTGGGCGGATGGCAATGATATACCAATGAATATATGTTTGAGAAACCTTCGGTTGATACAAGTTCTTCTGCATACAAATTGCCATCAGGCTTGCGGTACACAGTGTGGCGCTTTTGGGGTATAGCCCCCATTTTATAATAAAACGGCATATTGCAAAGATATAGCATTTCGCATTTATCCTCCATCATTTAGCTATTAGCCGTAAGCATTTAGCAGCGGCATACCGCAGTTTTTACTGCTACGCAACACGCACAAACTGCCAACTATCAAATTACCCTTATAAAAAATCAATTGCATGAACCACTACACTAGCCCGCAGTCTGCCCTTGATGATTTTAGCAGGGTGATTGACCAACTTGCTGCCGAGTTGCAGCTATACGCCAAACGACCGCAACCCAACGGGGCGTACATAGATAAGCAAAACCTACTGATACTGCGCCTTACCGAGATATACAACGGTATCACCGCTTTGCAGCATTACGATGCGTGGACAGCCCTTGAAACCCTAATGAAACGCCTGCAACAAACTGACCCAAACATTAGCGGCTACTACATACACCTGCGCACCCAACCCCACGGAAACAATTTTGCTTTGATAGAATACAACCCGTTTT
>WBUH01000019.1 GCA_008933805.1 Bacteroidota bacterium | reverse complement strand
ATTACGAAGGGAACAAGCCCTAAAACTGGCCGAAGAATTTGAAAAGAACTTAAAAAGCAGGGGCTTAGGCTCGTTACAGGGGCAACACCTGCCTCCGTTGGATACCGCTACCTACACGTTGTTAAAGTCCATCCCTTCGGGCAGCCTTTCAGGGCTTTCGGGGTTGGGAAGGATATCCCCAAAAAAGGGGACAAAACCACAGGTATTGTCCTTTGAAGAGGTGGACGCACTGTACAACGCAGGCATCACCCTTGAGGAAAAACAGGCGTGGGTGTATTACCAAAAAAACAAAGGCGAAAAAATGACGGGGTGGGATAAGTACGACACAGGAAAACCCTCCCCACAAAAGTTGAAAGAACTGGTGGAAAAAGGGGCATTGTTTTACCTAAACGGGGCATTGTTGCCCTATCCCATTTACACCTATGCCAACATATACGACCGTTTGCTCGACTTGGAAAAAGACAGCAAGGCCATTGTAAAAAATTACGGCAAAGAGGCGTATGAACTGCACGTAAAAGCCTTAGAGGAGGTAAAACCTAAACAAATCAGTGTCCGTGCCCCCGACAGCAGCGACCGACCCGTTATCCTTGCTATTTCGGGGTTTGCTACCGACACGGACAGTTTTAAAGTCCATGCCCTTGACGAAGCCTTAGTAGATATTGAATTGCCCACCGAAGCGGCCAGTGAAGGGGTGAGCCTGCAAACGGCGTTTTCGGCGTGGATGAGAAGATTGCCCGAAAGCGATTTTGAAAACGTTACCCCTTATGAAATACAACACTTTTACCTTGAAGCAAAACGGTTTACTAAAGAAAATACCGAAGAAGCACGGGAACTGATAGAACAGTATGCGCCCAAAGAAGGCGAAGCCCTGTTTTCCCGCTTTTTGTACGAAGCCTTGAGTGACGAAGACAAAGTAAAACTTGATTTTACGTGGAACAGACAATACAACGGGCAAAGTTCGGTACAGTACCAACGCATCCCCGTCGGGTTCACCTGTTCTGCCCTGTTTAAAACCGCCCCCTTGTCCATTACCCCCATACAGCGCGAAGGCATCGCATTTATGACCGCCGTAGGGTCGGGTATTATTGCCTATGACGTAGGGGTGGGTAAAACCATGACCGCTATTATCAATATTGCCAATGCCCTGTACAGCGGTAAATGCAAACGCCCCCTTATTGTAGTACCCAACCCTACCTACAACAAATGGGTAAAAGAGTTGTTCGGCTACACCGATACTGCCACAGGGCAGTTTATCGCAGGGGTACTTTCAGGGACGGGGTACACGGTAAACGCATGGTACAACCTCAACGCCCAATCGGTCAACCCTGCCGTACTTAAAAAGAAGGTGGCCGAAAACTCCATTACCGTATTGACCTACGAAGGGTTTATGCGTTTGGGGTTTTCACAAAAACTGATGGACGGCCTTTTTGACGAATTGTCCCACATCCTGATGCAATCCGACGAGGGCAAAAAAACCAAACGCGACACGGCCAAGCTGACTTTATCACTGGAGGAGCTTGTCGGCGGTTCTAACAAACAAACCGTTGTTAACGTGGATGATTTGGGGTTTGATTTTGTATGCGTGGACGAAGCCCACAACTATAAAAACGTGTTTGCCTACGTACCGCCCGATGAAAAGGGCAGCAAGCGGTTTAAAATAGACGGTGGCTTGAGCGCAAGGGCGCAAAAGATGTTTTTCATTAACAACTACATACAGCGTACCTACGGGGCGAATGTAATGATGCTCACCGCCACACCCTTTACCAACAACCCCCTTGAAATTTATTCGATGCTGGCAATGGTGGGGTACGATAACATGAAAAAGTACGGGGTAACCAACCTGTATGACTTTATGGAGACGTTTATCCACCAGTCGTTTGAGTTTACAATGACCTATCAGGGCGACATTGAAAAAAAGCACGTGGTAAAGTCTTTTAATAACCGATTGGTGTTGCAACGGCTGATATACAACCATATCAGCTATAAAACAGGGGAAGAGGCAGGGGTGAAACGCCCTTGTAAAATCAATCTACCCCGTACCACCAAAACCGACCCCAAAACAGGGCTGGCGGTAAAACTGCCCCCCGATGAGCAACTGGTTACTTACCTGCAAATGACCGAGGAGCAGTATATCAACCAAGCGAATATTAACGCCTATCCCGATAATTTTACACGGTTTGAGAAAATTAAGGCCATTATGCGCTGTTTGGGCTGGAGCTTAGACAATGCGCTTTCCCCTTTTCTTTATACGAAAACCTACCCCGCCACTCCCCAAGATTTTATAGACAGCAGCCCCAAGATTAAGTACACCGTCGAGTGCATCCGTTCGGTCAAAGAATGGCACGAAAAACGCGGCGAACCCGTTTCGGGACAGGTTATCTACTTAAACCGTGGCAAGGATTACTTTCAGTACATCGTTGATTACCTGATTGACAACGTTGGGTTTAAACGGTCGGTAACGTATAAAAAAGCTACCCTTTGCGAAGTGGAGGTGCTGACCTCCGAAGTATCGCAAACCCGCAGGGAACTTATCAAAGATGCCTTCTTAGAAGGGATTGTAAAGGTCGTAATCGGAACGGCCTCTATCCGCGAAGGCATAGACCTGCAACGCAAGGGGACTGTCCTTTACAACTGTTACCCCGATTGGAACCCTACCGATGCCAAACAGTTGGAAGGCCGTATATGGCGGCAGGGTAATGAATACGGCTATGTAAGGGTGGTAATGCCTTTAGTGCAGGACTCTATGGACGTGTTTGTCTTTCAGAAGTTAGAGGAGAAAACCCACCGCATTAACGATATATGGTACAGAAGCGACCGGGGCAACGTGTTGGACGTGGACAGCTTGGACACCGAAGAGGTAAAATTCGCCCTTTATACCAATATTGACGAACTGGTCAAAATCGTAAGGGAACGTGAACTAACGGATGTGCATAAGAAAATACAGGTAATAAAATCCCAAATCCAAACCGTTGACAACATCGAAACCGACCGTGCGGGGCTAATCCAATTCAGGGCGGAATGCCAAAAATACCCCGATATGTGGCTGAACGCTTTAACCGATTTAGTGCGCAACCCCTCGGACTACACCTATTCCTTTCAGACCACCCGCGAGGGGATGCTGAAGGTAGCCGAAAAAGCAACCGAACTGATAAAGGAAATACAAACCTACAAAACCTCCCTGCCCCAAGAGGACAAGGCACTCATTGCACTGCAACGTAAAATAGCCGCTTCGGTGTTTACCCTGCGCAGGATAACCGACAGGGGTTATACGGAGTTTGCAAGGTATAAAGCCTATACAGGGGCGATTGCCAAAGCACAACGTACCGTATTTGAGGCCAAAGGCTATTCGATGGACACGGATTTTGAGGCGGTGAAAAACCAGTTGGTAACAGAACAGAACCAAGCCGAAGAGGTATATGCGGGTATTTTAAGTAAAGAAAACACCGAACGCATCACCCAAGAAATCCTGCTCAAAAAAGAGAAGCTGAAAATAAGCGGACGGGTGGCCACCCATGCCGCCGAAGACTTTAAAAGTTTAAACCATTTATTAGCCTACTCCTTTAACCAAGTGGACAACGGCAGTTGCATTATTCCTTCCCCCGGAACTGAACCCAAAGCTGACCCTGACAGGGAACGTCGGAAACGCCGCGCATTGGCAGAAGCTGCCGCCCTTGAACTTGAATTTATCTTTTTAAAATTAGCATAGTATGATACAGATAACCCCCCAAACCTTAACTACCGCACCGATTAATTGGGAACTCTTACCCGAAGTTTTCCGCCGCCAAAAGGATAACCTTGCCCTTTACCAAGAGTTTTATAACGAAATGCCCAAAGTAAAGGAGAGTGCCGACAAACTGATAAAGGAGATTATAAGAACGCATAACCAACCTGCACAGAAAAAGACACCCCCAAAGAAACAGGCCAAAGGCAAAGCACCGATTACTAAACGCAAAGCTCCCGCCCCTCCTAAAAAGAAAACACCCGCACCCCGAAAAACTAAGAAGGTTGCCGCCAAAGCCAAAAAGCCTAAAAAGGCGGTAAAGGCAAAAGTGAAAACCAAAATCAAAGTAATCAAAGAAAAAGCCCCCAAAGCCCTTGTGAACGTTAAGAAATACAGCCTCGAACTGCAACTGATAAAGTCTTTTATCGCCATGAAAGGCAAAGACCGCAAAGTAACATCCATCCGTAACTTTTTAAAAAGGATAGAATCGGCTAAAACCAATACCAACGTCCCTCCTCAAAAGTCCATACTTAGCACAATTGCCCAACGTATGAAAACAGCATTGGCAGGTTTGGCGGGTAATGTGGAGCTGATACGCAACATCAATATCGCTGACGATTTGTTAAAGCAATGCAAGGAGGCGGTGAAAAATGCCAAGCCAAGATTACAAGTGCAATATTTATCGGGGTTAAAGCCAAAAAAGTAGGTAGGGCGGCTGGCGCAACAGCGGAAATATCCGAAAGGCCGCCCTTAAGAAAATCAGTCCTATCGGGGTTTACCCCGATTAATGAGGTTAAAGCAGCACAGGATACCTTTCGGTTGAAAGGGGACATTGGCAAGCTCTTAGGGGATTTGGAGCGGTACAAGCTGGCTATTACCTTAGAAGGCGACCAAGGCGCAGGCAAAACACAATTTGCGTTTCAGTTGGCCGATGGGTTTGCGGATTTGGGAATGAAAATCGGGTTTTACTCCTTAGAAATCGGGGCGAACTCAAATATCGTAATGACCAACCGCGATAAGTACCTAAAACCTGCCAACCGTGAACGATTGTTTGTGAGTGAGGAAAACTCACTAAAAGACGTTCGGGAAAAGGCAAAGGTGTTTGATGTGATTATTATCGACAGTTGGACAAAACTCGATGTGGATAGTTCAGAGTTTGATAAGCTGAGGAAGGATTTTCCTGATACCATTTTTATTGTGATTTTTCAACGCACCAGTGGGGGCAAAATACGGGGAGGCACTAAACCCCTTTACGATGCCGGAATAAACATCATAGTTCACAAAGTGGACAATAATTTTATTAATAACTACGCCGAATGTACCAAAAACCGATACGGGCAAACAGGGTTGCTGTATAACGTCAGTCAAAAACGGCTCGTAGAATAGAAGTAAGTATATTTGCTTTCCTTGTTTAAGGAAAATTGCAATCGACAGGCCGCAGGGATGCGGCTTTTGCTTTTTATAAAAATGGGTGGTTTCACCCTTGCGGCAATTGTTACAGTCAATTATTTTTGTCCTGTGTGTATTATTTTAAAACATTGATTTGATAAATTATCTGTCCCAAGATATATAATCAAGTTTCCACGAAGGCCGCAGGGATGCAGCCTTTTTTATATTGTCTAATCTTTTATACTTAATAATGGGTGTTTTCACTGTATTAATTTCTTTGGTATAAAAATAATTTTGCAATGCTGCATTTTTAAGCCTGTTTGTCTCTCTACCATAAAGCGTTCTTTATACAGGCATATTAGCAGTATGTTTCTAAAAACAACGTGTTGTTGGGTATTGTGCAACGGAGTGTTGTTCGCTACATTTGTAGGTAAATAGAAACATCGAAACTTAGACTATAAGGATAACATATAACGTGTCCTGATAATAGTTCGTACAGAAATCGGCGAAAATTTCAACACAGCGAACTGGTATCAGAGTACACGCCCTTAAAAAGGGCGTGCTGCTCTATGCTTTTGTGCTGTGTGGGTTCTTCGCCGAACCTCTGTACACAATTAGCAAGGGTACACGCCCGTTTTGAGTTTTTAACAATAACCCAATGAAAAGTATCAGTTTGCAGTTTTCCGTAAAATTAATAATAGCAGTTGCGATTTTTACCAATGGCAGGAAAATACTATCATATATTTTCGAGAACCATTCATTTGTAAGTTTAAACAAAGATTATAAAGTAATAAAAGTAGGAATATAGCTATATAAATTATTCAACCTAATCACATAGCATTGCCCTAAAGAAATTGCATGAAAAAGTTAAACCCAAATATTATATGTATTTCTATTATGAAAAAAGTAACTAAACACAATTCATCTATTAAAACCTTTGCAGGTAAAATCATCTTTGCTTCGGCATTCCTTCTATCAGTAATTTCAATCAAAGCTCAACGCTGTGATGTTAATGGAATTTTATTTAACCAACAGGCGGGCTTTGGCACTAACAGTAAAATTATGATTGGCGGCTCAGGCTTAAACGACGGTTCTATTTGCTGGAACTGTTATCCCGATAGTGTTGTTTTTGGCCGTTCGCGGGTATTTAACCGCCCTGTGGGTATTATGCCCCCGTTAGGTAGCCCTGTACCACTATGGAGTGCCCGTATTTTCCAAGACGGCCCTGCCAATGTAATGCGTATCCAAACCAGCCAATTAGGAGTTTGCTACGACTCTGTACAATGGAACAGGGGTATTTCTATTCGTAATGACGGCAATATCGGTATTGGCACTGATAATACCTTTGGGTATAAATTGGCGGTAAATGGAAGCATCATTGCTAAAAATGAAATACGCGCAACGTTAACAAGCGTTATATGGCCTGATTATGTGTTTGCACCTACTTACAAGTTAAAACCACTATCAGTACTTGAAGCTGAAATTGACAGTTTGGGACATTTGCCTGAAATACCTTCTGCCAGTGAGGTAGAAACTGACGGGCTTTCATTAACTGGAATAAGCACCACATTGGTAAAAAAGGTAGAAGAACTAACCCTTTACATCATTGAGCAACAAAAACAGATTGAAGAGTTGAAACGTAAGAATGGCGAACTTCAAAAAGCAGTGGAAGGACTTTTAAAAGAAAAAGAATAACTTTGAAATAAATCTACATCAATGCGTTTCCTACTGTTTATATTAATCTGTGCTGGTTTGATACTTACGGCTGAAAGCTGTAAGAAGGAATGTCACGACCGTTCAAATCCTGACTGCGAGAACTATGACCCCTGCTACGGTAAACAACCACTAACAGCAGATTTTGAAACTTTTGAGGTGAGCATTTTCCCCGACAATTGGATACCTTACAGTACGGATACATTAGCATCCAGCGATGTTTTTTTTCGTGCAAAAGAGGAAAATGTAGAATACGAATGGACAGTTGGGTCAGAAACCATAACTACCCGAAGTTTTACCCGCAAAAATTTCCCTGTTGGTGTCCGTATTCCCATTACGTTGAAGGTAAAGCGCAAAACCGACTTCGGTTGTTTTCCAACAGACAGTGTGGTGGCTCAAACCCGCAATATTTTTGTGATTGATGGGTATGAAAATTCTAAAGTAGCTGGCTACTATCAAGGTTATCATACCAACAATGCAGCAGATACCTTTACTGTTTGTATCTACATTCCCGAATATTCTATGAATCCCCCTCATGAAAAAACAACCATTAGTGGCCTGATGAACATTAGCACCTGTGCGGATAATAAAATTAATGTTTCTGGTTCAGAGTCTGTGGGTTATAAGCAATATACTTTTTTGAGTCAGGATGGCTTTTGTCATGGGGCTTGGGGAAGGGTACGGGTGGATTCCGCTTTTATGGGACATATACGCATTGATTATTCTTATTTAAAAGACCTAACAGATATTAAAAGTCAAGTTGACAAAACCTTTTTAGGAAAAAGGATAAACTAAAATCACACAATGAAGAAATTATATATACTGCTGGTGGTTATAATCACCGCCAGCCATATCTATGCCCAACAAGGAGACGGTTGCGTTGGCAACGATAACGGACTGCCGTGTTGTAACGGGCTAATCCATACAGGTCCCGACCCCGGTAAGGCCACCAATACTGAACGCCCGCTGTTTTTAAACCAGTTTGATTGGCGTACAAATGACTATCCCGCTTACCATCCCATTGGAGGCTATACAGATGGAACGGGCGGCCCCATGCTACTACCCAACCCTTTTAAAACTACTGCAAGTTACCTTGCGCATATCAACTACTTTAGCCTGCCGGTTTTTCAGCAGGGAAATGACAGCTTGCTGGATTATAAACCCGAAGACGGATGGGAATTATTGCATCGCCATTTAGGCTACCAGCCCGATGAAACTACCTACGCCACTACACTTCAAAACCGTAAAAACCCGTATTTTATTTTATACAACAGGTACAGTGGAGTATTTAGGGTTCTTGCTTGCTTGAAAGACGACCAAAGTCAAAAAATAAACACACAGCTTGAACTAATTAAACCAAACCAAGATTATAAATACTCAGGTTTATTTGGGTATTATAATAATACAGCCCAAACTTTAGACGAAACTTCTTACACACTTCTTAGCCGTTCCTCCGATTATCCGGGTCAAAGCTCTTGGTTTGTGGCCGATTTTACCTTAGCCTACGACCCTTGCGTGTGCAATACGGAGTCTAAAATACGCGTTAATTTTATTACCCTTACCAATGCGAGTGTTAACATGGACGGGCGGCTAATTGCCACCAGCGTACCGATGAATGGCAGCGGCACTTCACCACTGCTAAACGGCCAAGACTTTCTGTTAGGATTGAACCAAAACGGCGGACGTGCAGTGGCAGGAATGCAAACCTACCATAACATTGATGCACTGGTTACCAAATTTAAAGCCCCGCCGGGGTTAGACCCCTATGAAAAATTAGCCCTCGAACAATTTGGTAAATTACTTTCCAAAGGGTTATCGGGGTTTAATCCATTGGTTGACGGCATTATTTCTACGGGTGCAACTACCCTTATAAATGCGATTGACCCCACGGCACTTCAAGCCTTTACTAAAAAAGACTCCCTGAAAATTGAGTTGGGGTTAGGGGGCAAAGCCGCTGATTTTCTTATGGGGATGATAACCCCGCAAGCTCCTGCCATTCCTAACATTAGTTTCATAGAAGGGGAACTTAAATTAACGGGAAGTGTTACAACAAACAATTATAACCTTGCCGATGCAATAGAATTGGAACAGCCGGGCAGTAAAAGCAGCCAATACCAAAGTGCCATACCTGCCAACGATTGGACACGCTACCCTGCTTACAATGAAGCATTGGGGGTAATTGGGGTGTTGCAAAAACCTGAAATAAACGCCTACGATGCCGAAGAAAATTATTTCCGTGCAAAGAACTCAAAAGAAGTATTACGCAACCATTTTGAGCTAAAAACATTTAAGTATGCGTTTAATCCTGCGGCACAGGTTGACACTGCAAAAACAACCCTTCATGCGGCTCTTGTGGGTAAATTCAAATCAAAAGCGAAAAGGATAGGAAACTTTAACAAAATTGAAGATGTGGACTCACTCGATGAGAATTGGTACATCACAGATTTTTATCCTATAGACTGCCTGCATGGTTATTTAGACGACTCTGCATACCAAGACGAGATACACGCAAGCATACAGTTTACACACTCAAAATTAGTGGCACACGTAAATATGCCGCAGAATTACCAGTTTTTAATAGATTTTGTTGAAGACAGCATACAACCGTATTACCCTTTGCTTACTGCTGAAGATTTGCTTTTTAACGGAGTAATGGTGCAACTGGATGAGTTTACCGAAAAAACCTATAACTATTTTGCACTACCAGTAGTGAAAAGGCATAAGCTCGACCCCGACCTTCGTTTGCGTATCATGGTAAACTACACCTTTTTAGAAAACCAATACGGTAAAGTTCACAGGGAAGTTCAAAATGTTACTTTTCAAACCAATAAAGTAGTAGGGGCTACGTATGCCTATAATTTGTATGGCAACGATTTAGAAAAGTATGTTGTGATAGATGATAACTATACATTTACCTCCAATTATATGGAAGTTTGGGAAAGGGTTACTATCATTGGAGATAATATTAACTGGCCTGCGGGGTACATGACCATTCTTGCCCCTGAAATTATAGTAAAAGAGCCAACAACAATTAATCACAATGATTTTCGCCTTATCAACAGAAGCCAACCCGAAGGGGTTTGCCGCTTAACACATCTTGGGCAAGTACCCCCCACTCAGGTAAAAGCATTTTGTAATACTGACGTGTACAACGCAAGCAATCCTAAATTTAAAACAGACCCCGATGTGAGTGAACCCCAACATACACAATCTGAAAAGACACTTGAATTTTCGCTATATCCAAACCCTACTACATCAGTAACAAACATGGTGTACACTGTAGAAAGTGAAACCCCGCAAGATGTAGAAATTTCAGTAATGGATATGTTAGGCAGGCCAATGGGGACTGAACGATTACCACAACAAAAAGAAGGAAGGTACGAAGCCCAAATTCATCTTGAAAATTACCCTTCAGGAATATATTTCGTGACTTTAAAAATTGGCAATAACAGCCGCACCCAAAAAGTTGTCCTTATTGGTAAATAATACCTAAGAGCGTTATAAACACAACTCAAAGCCCTACCGAAAGGTGGGGCTTTACTTAATTTTAAAAAAATGCTACCTGCGGACAGAAAAGAGTTATTAGAGAAACGGGCAAAATCCTTTCTTAACAGCACGGCGCACCAATACTACACAATCGACATCACCACGTTACCTAATCAGGGTGGGGTGTATTTAATCTGTCTTGTGGACGAAACTCTAAACGAAACCCCTCTTTATATCAACTTCACCAGCAACCTCCGCAACGAAATTTTTACCAAGCAGCTTGCCTACATCTTAACAACCTCTGAATGTTCCAACGGCTCGGCCACCATTT
Organism: Bacteroidota bacterium; assembly: GCA_008933805.1. Classification (NCBI taxonomy): domain Bacteria; kingdom Pseudomonadati; phylum Bacteroidota; species Bacteroidota bacterium. The sequence goes on along the minus strand of WBUH01000019.1, from coordinate 83,988 downwards.
TAAGAAGTAATTGCTACCTTCGCTATATGGTAGAACCCGACCCAAAGGAGCAAATGGCCTTGACGGTGGCCGTCTCTTTGGAGTTAAAACCGCTTTATCAGAACAACTAAATTGTTGTACATAGGTTGTACCCAATCTAAAATTTCATTTTAAAATAATTTTGTAAATATCTATATATAAGCATTTTGCATCTAAAATTATTCTAACACGAACCTCTTATTGCAATTAGAGAGAGGAAAAGTTGGGTAATCGTAAATTATTCGGTAGTCAGGGGTGGGTTAAAAGGCAGATTCCCGCCTGCGCGGGAATGACGGGATGCAGTCAGTGCCCATCCTGTCATCCTGAGCTTGTCTCAGGATCGCATATAAATTATAATTAGCCCCGAAGTGTAATAAAGGGGTCAAACAAAAAACCGCTGCCGATAAATCGGCAGCGGTTTTGTATAATTCGTCAGACTGATTGTTAGGGCTTACATTTTCACACCCATTTCGGCAATCAGGTTGTTGGCTTTGGCAATGTCTTTTAGTACAAACAGCACGTAGCGAATATCCACGCCTATCGAGCGGCTGTATTTCTCATCCCAAGCATAATCGTTGATACAAGCCGTAAAAGCACGGTCGAAGTTTACACCCACTAAATTGCCTTGCGCATCCAATACAGGGCTGCCGCTGTTTCCGCCGGTAGTGTCAAGGTTGTATAAGAAGCACACCACTGCTTTGGCATCGGCCTTTTTCATAATATTTTTAAGACTGCTTTCAAGGTAATAATCGCCGCTTGTTTTGGCTTTGTTCAAAATACCTTGTATGGTGGTGAACGGTGCGTTGTATTCAGCGTCGTTGGGCCAGTAGCCTTTCACGTTTCCGTAGGTAAAACGTAAGGTGCTGTTAGCATCAGGGATAAAGTTGGTTTTTTTGTGTTGTTGTTTAACTTCCAACATACGGGCGTTCAACTCGGTTAGCTTGTTACGACGCTCGGTATCTTTTTGCAAATAGGTTTGGTACACAGGGAATAAAATTCCTGCCAACTCTACCACTTTGTTGTTTATGCCCACAAAGGCAGCGGGATTGGTTTCAAACAGTTTCAACATTTCGTCGCGGTCAAACAGTTTGTGTTCTGTATCCAGTTTTTCAACCAAAGCATGAATTTCAGCAGCGTATCCCGTAGGGCTAAATGCATTGTTGACTGCAAGAAGACGTTGACTTTCGGGCAACTCATAAAGGTTTACCAGCAGTTGTTCCAAAAGTTTTTTATCAAGGTCTTTGTTGCGAATGATGTAATTTTTATCCAGTAGCTCACGCTGTTTAGGCAGTGTTTTTTCTAAATATTCTTTGCGGTCGTTCTCGGCCAAATCAATGCTGGCGGCATTGTGGTATGATATAAAGCTGGATAGGTAAAATACCCCGCTGTTGTTAAATAACTCGCTCAAATAAAAATCGCGGTGGTAAGTGGCAAAAATCTCGTTGTACACAGCATCAATGTCAGAGAACAGCGTTCCGTATTTGGTAGTAAGCGCAGGATTGGCGGCAATCATCTTTTTCATTTCCGCTTCCTCTGCTTCTTTTTCTGGCAATACGGTGGTACGCTCTAATCCTTGCAGCTTGCCTTTGTAGTTTTTGGTAACGTTGGCAAGGCTTTTTTCGCGGCTGGCAAGGGCAATTTCTACCGCTTTATTTTTCTTAGATACTTGCTTGATAGCATCTATTTGGTAATCGTACCAGTTGCTTACCGTTGGCAATATGTACTCGTATTGGTAAGTTAAGAACTTGGCAGGCAGGTGACGGAAGGTGCGGCCGGGATATCCCAAAATGAACACAAAGTCGTCTTCTTTTACCCCGTTGGGGTTTACTTTCAGGTGTTTTTTGGGTTTGTAGGGAATGTTTGTGGCTGAATATTCAGCAGGTTTACCGTCTGCACCCACATAGGCACGGAAAAAGGCAAAATCGCCGTTATGGCGGGGCCATACCCAGTTGTCGCTTTCACCGCCAAACTCACCTATACAGCGTTGGGGAATGTACACCAAACGTACGTCTTTTATTTGTTGGTAACGGAACAGTGTGTACGCCTTGCCGATAAACATTTCAGAGATTTCAATCTCCATATCGGGATTGGCAGTCTGCTCCTCGGTAGTTATTTTTTTAATATTAGCGCGGATAATTTCAGCACGTTGGTTGGCATCAGCGGCTTTATCCGTGCCTTCTAACACTTTTGCCGAAACATCAAGGTATGACGCAGTAATGCGGCAAGTAACCGGCGTGCGTATTTCTTTGCTTTTATCTTCGGCCAAAAAACCGTTAGTAATGTAATCTTTCTCAGGGGTACTGGCTCCTGCTGCCGAACTGAACGCGCAGTGGTGGTTGGTAATAATCAAACCGTCGTCAGATACAAACGAACCTGTACAGCCGCCCACACGCACCAAAGCATCTACAAGGCTGGTACCGTTGGGGTTATATACTTCGGCGGTTTTAATTTTAAGCCCCGCCTTTTTAAGGTCGAGCGAACTTAACTCGCTAAGGGGGAACATCCCTTCGGCATAGCGGGCTGCAATAAACAGCGCGGGCACTAAGGCCACAAGGGCAATAACAATAACTTTTTGTAATCTGCGTGTTACCATAGAAGGCAAAAATAAGTTTTTTGGCTCTTTATGGCTATGATTTGGATAGAATACCTTGTTTACAGGTTTGAAAACCTGTTTTGTTTGGGCTAAAACTACTTGCTAAATAGATTTATGCTGCAAAAGCACTAAGACGCCAAGCAAACACTTTGATGATGTAGCTCATTAATTCTTTAGTAAAGGCGATGAATGAGACCCCGAAAAAAGTTGGGGGTGACTAGCTGATATTACTCCGCCAAATTCAACTCCATCAATACCCTTGTATTGCTGGGGAAATAACGTAACACATCCGGGTGAGTTGAATGGGTTTCGTTTGCAGTTATAAATCCCATTTTGCTGTATGCTTGCAAGGCATTCGCATTGGTTTTAAAAAGGATAATCTGGGCTTTTTGCAGTGATGGTGTACGCTGTTTGTGTTCCTTTATTTGCTCGGCAATCACCTTAGCCGCCAAGCCTTTGCCTCGGTATTGCGGAGCGGTATACACGTGTTCAAATTGCAACACTCCCTCTTCCCTATCCACCCGTAGTGATTCAACCACTGCATTTTTTTCAGTTGCTTTCTTAAATACTTCGCCACCCAAACCGTAGGCCAGTACTTGGGCGGTAAGCATTGCCGACGGGCCTTCCTCACCTTCAATCCATGCACAGCAAGTAGCAGCAGAATTGCCGTTTTCGTCTCTTGCCACCAAAAAACCTGATAACCAAAGCTCCTGTCCTTCTACGTCCTCCAGCAACATTTCTTTAAACAGGGGTTTAAGCTCGTTTTCGTCTTTCTCAAAAATGGTAGAATAACTAAGCGTTTCAAAACCGCTTTTTACCGCAGCAAATACGGCATCAGTAATAAAATCAACATCCGCTTCGGTGGCATAGGTAAACTTCATGCCCGCAAGATACTATACAAGGTGTTTTTAATAAAAGTAGTGCTGTTTAAGCGTGCTTCATCTTTTTAAACAGCAACAAAAAAGCCAGCAAACACAAGGTGGCACAAGCGCCGAAGGCATATATAAAGTTTGCGGGATTATTGCCATACAACGCTGCTGATAGCAAAGCGCCCCCGCCTATACCAATCTCAAGGGCGATGTAAACGGTAGATAATGCCCTACCCCTAAACTTATCCTCGCCCAAATCAATCGTCCAGGCCATAATGGTAGGTGAGTTGATGCCGTTGGCAATACCGAATAAAAAGGCCGACACCACAAACATAAACATTCCGTTGGTAAAGCCAAGTACCAGCATTGAAATGCTTAACAGGCCTATCCCTACTTTAAGGGTTTTCACACGGCCTATTTTGTCTGACATCTTGCCTGCGTATAATCGTGAGGCGATGCTTGACAAGGTAAAGATGGTAAAAAACCACCCTTTTTTGCCCGGTTCACCAATGTGTTTGCTAAGGTCGGGCACAAGGGTAAGCATTGCCCCAAAAGCCACCGATACCAACATATATACTGCTGCGGGTCTCAATACCCTCGGCTCATAAAAATCTTCTTTAGTTACTTTTAATAGTGAGAAGGAGAATTTTTGGGTTTTGGGCTGGGTTTCTTTTAGCGGCCATGTAATGATTAAGGCTACAATTCCAAACAGTGATGACACGTAGAACATCATGTCGAATGAAAAATTGGTGGCTAATGATGTGCCTAATGCAGGCCCCATTGCCATGCCTAATGTGCCAAACATACTCACCAGCCCTATAGTCTCGCCGCGGCGATTAGCAGGGGCTATATCTCCCACGTAGGCAATAGCTCCGGTAGGGGCAAAACCCGTTGAGAAACCATGCATAAAGCGTAGGAAGAAGAACAATACCAATGTGGTGAAAAAGGGATATAACAGCCCGCACAATGCCGTCATAAATGTACCGAAAAGCATCACAGGTACGCGCCCTACTGTATCGGTAAGTTTACCACTAAATGGACGTGAAATGCCTGCCGCTAATGTAAAACACGCAATAATATACCCCTTGTAATCCTCGCCGCCCATAAGGGTAAGATAATCGGGCAACTCGGGCACTATCATATTGAAACTTGCAAAAAACAAGAAACTGGATAGGGATAATATCCAGAAATGACGGTTGTATATGCTTTCGGTTTTGGGAGATGCGTTGCCGCTACTATCAGGTTCCATAGGAAGCTGCAAAGGTGGCAAAAAGGTTGCCAAAAAATAAGGGTGTGCAGTGTTTGTGTGTAAATTCTTACGCCTACTCAATCTCTAAGTCAAGGGCATTCTTCAAGTCCATCAACTTTGGATTCTTTTGTACTAGGCTGTCAAATTTTTCGCGATTGGTATAGGGAACGATATCGTTTTCAGTGCTTTGCACAATATCTACCTGCATAGTCAAATCCATGTTCCCTGTGCGGCGACGCAAAAACACCATCATGTCCTGTCGTTCGTCTTCTACCATATCCGCCGATACTTTGTGGGGCACGTGCAATACAAACACATTAGCATTTTGCACATCGGGGGCGGTTTTTTCAAACAAACCCACCAGCGAGCGTTTGTTGGCATCACGTAAACCTTGCACATACTCATCCCAAGCGGCAGCAAAATCTTTCTTATCGTTAACAGGAGTTGTTACCTCTGTTTTTTGCTCATTGGCAGCATTATTATCAACTACTTTGGGTGTCGGCGTAGGTTGCTTGGCAAAATCCTTTAATGAGGGAAGTCCTGAAAGATTATACGCGGGTTTGTTTTCATTACCCAACGGTTTAGCTTCAGATGTTGGTGCTGGAGGAGTGGGCGTAGGTGTAGCTGTAACTGTAGGTATTGATGCAGAAGGGGTTGCAGTAGTGTTACTGCTCTCTACATCATTTTTTTTTTAAGGGCATCGTTGCCTGCCTCAATGCTTATAGCTTGGGGAATAAGGCACATTTTTATCAAAGCAAGCTCAACGTGCAAACGTTGGTTGCGGCTGGCTTTGTAGCCCACCTCAGCGTGTGTGGCAATGCTTAAGGCATTAAACAATAAACCTGTATCGGTAGCTATTGCTTGGGTTTTGTACTTTTCTTTTACGTTATCAGCTACCTGCAACAGTTTTAAGGTGCCGGTATCTTTGCATACCAATAGGTTGCGTATGTGCAGCGAAAGGCCTTCTAAAAATACTAATCCGTCAAAACCCTTTTGCAAAATCTCGTCGTACAAGTTCAGCGCAAGTGGCACGTTCTCGGCATTGATAGCATCCGTTACTTTAAAGTAGTAATCATAATCCAGTATGTTCAGGTTTTCAATAACACTGTCATACGTTAAATGATTACCGCTAAAGCTCACCATTTGGTCAAAAATCGAAAGCGCATCACGCAATGCACCGTCGGCTTTTTCTGATACGATGTGCAGTGCCAAAGGGTCGGCAACAATGCCTTCTTTCTCTGCGATTTTTTGCAGGTGCTTGGCTATATCGGGTATCTGGATGCGTTTAAAATCAAATATCTGGCAGCGCGATAAGATAGTGGGAAGTATTTTATGCCTTTCAGTAGTTGCTAATATAAAAATGGCGTACGAAGGCGGTTCCTCCAACGTTTTAAGAAACGCGTTAAAAGCCGCGCTGCTCAACATATGCACCTCGTCTATGATATAGATTTTGTATTTAGCACCCTGGGGAGCGTAACGCACTTGGTCTACCAAAGCACGGATATCATCCACACTGTTGTTGCTGGCAGCATCCAGCTCGTAAATGTTAAACGAGTGGCTTTCGTTAAACGCTTTGCAGCTTTCACACTCATTGCAAGGCTCTATGCCTTCTTGCAGGTTTTGGCAGTTGATGGTTTTGGCCAAAATACGGGCGCAAGTAGTTTTACCCACCCCACGCGGACCACAAAATAAAAAGGCTTGCGCCAAATGGTTGTTTTTAATCGCGTTTTTTAGGGTATTGGTAACATGGCTTTGCCCCACCACGGTATCAAACGTACCGGGTCTGTATTTGCGTGCCGAAACTATAAAGTTCTCCATCTTTTTGCCGTTGCAAGTTTAAGGGTTTGCAGGCAGTGATAAAAATTTTTTAGCGCGTTTGGGGATAAATGCTAGTACAAAAGAGTCGTATTACTCTAATATCACCTTTTCGGTGTGAACCACGTTGTTGTTTTCCATTATTACTGCTACGTACAATCCTTTGGGTAAAAAGCTGATGTTTAGTTGAGTTGTTTTTTCAGCCAAAATGCCTGAATACACCTTTTGTCCATTGTTATTATATAAGTCAACCGCAACAGAAGTTTCGGTATTGTAGGGATGTGCAATAGTTAGGTTCCCATGTGTAGGGTTGGGGTACAACGTAAACAGTGATGTTTGCGTTGGCTTTTCGTCAACACGCGCGTTGAGAGTTTCAATATTGCTACTATCACCTGCCAATTTGGTTTCAGAAAAGTTAAGTGATAAAGAATCTATACGTTCAATAAAACTTTTATCTGCAAACTCTGGAAAGTGACCTTTGTATCCGTAGTAGTTTATTTTCCTGTTGAGGTTAATGTGGCTGCAATGCTTACCCACCATTTTTTCAAGTTCAGGGTCAATAATCCAATTATACTCCAAATCCAACGCTCTCTCTAAATTAAAACAGGCAGAATCATACTTTCCTATTTTGCAGTAATACAATGCCCTGTTGTGTATATTATATGAGTTATTAGGGTTGATTGAGTACGCAATATCCAAATAATATTTTGCCGAATCGAGGTCATTGAGCCTGATGTATACCAAACCCATGTTGTTATAGGGTATATCAAAGTGCTCAGTTCGGCCTGTCATGGCTTCACGAAGGTAATGTATAGCTTTAGGGTAATCGCCATAATTTAGGTAAGCATAGCCAACTCCCAAAGCAGTTTCAGGCCTGTTGTTGGTATATTGATAGTTTAATAGGCTGTATTTTAACGAGTTTACAAAATCTTTCTTCTCTTTATACACCGATCCTAAGTTTCTATATCCATCACTAAAATATGGGTTTATTTCTATAGCTTTTAAGTTCAGTTCAATAGCTCTATCAAAATAGCCGTGTAATTTATATATAGTGCCCATATTCCCATAAGCCGCATAGTCATCTGGGTCTAGTTTAACAACAATGTTATAGTAATATAATGCGGAGTCTTTTTGTCCCATATCCGATAGTGCTGCAGCCAATTCAAAATATGCCAAAGAACTAATGGGGTCTAATGCAACTGCCAACCGACTGTGATGCAAAGCCTTTTCAACGTTTTTCGTATAAAAATTATACATTTTTGCCAACTCAATATGTACGGGAGAATAATTGGGGTATTTATCCGCAGTAACTTTTGAAATCAGTAATGCCGAGTCGTACATTTTTAATTTTCTTAGTATTTTACCATAATTAAGCATCAGAAGAGGGTCGTTGCCATTACTGAATCTATACGATGCCGCATAGTGTTTTGATGCTGTAATAAAATCATTGGTTCTCTCGTACATATATCCCAAATTGTTCCAGGAGTTTGCATAAGTGTTATCACTTTGCAATGAGTTTATATAACATACTTTAGCTTTAGCATAATCTCCCATATCAGAGTATGCTAAACCAATGTTGTATTGCGTTATGGTTCGGCTAAATCCCAGTTTCTCTGCAGTCTCATAGTGAATTATAGCATCATTGTTTTGCTGTAGTTTGGCTGCACATATACCCGCGTAATTATATGCCAAAGCCTTTTGCATATCTTCTGGCTCAGGGTGGTTCACATACGCTTTAAACTCAGCAAGTGCTTCAACATATTTTCTTTCTTTATAAAGTATGTTGGCATTAGATAAAATTGCTGATGGACTGTTTTGACAGTTGGACATAGAGTCTCTGTACTTATTAGCACCCGCAAAGCCATTTAACTCTGCAAATACATAAGAAAGTTGCTCAAACTTTTTGCAGGTTGAGTCCTCACCGCTTGCAAAGACTTTGATACCAACGAGAGATAAAAAAAACAGCGTAAATAATTGTTTCATAAAAATGACAACAAAATTAGCTTTATAATTTATAATACACGACCAAACCATGCTCAACACATCCCTTTTCGACAGAAGTGTTAGGTGATGTGTAGGGAAAGAAATAATTTGGCTCAGGTGGATGCAAATAAAATAGGTAGGACAGTTGCTTTATGGTCGCTATTGATTAATGCTCTTGTCGTATTAGCTTATACTCAAATCAACGATGCTGCTTCAATCTTTATATATCTATATGCTTGGATAATATGCAGTGTATTAGGAAACGGATTTGTCATTATTTACGTTCTCTTGAGGCTTTTTATAGATAAGACTTACAGTAAATCAATCATAACAATAGCCCTATTACTATTAAACATCTCAATGCTTCCACTTATAGAATACTTTAACAAGCGACTGCCTGTTGAATTTGTTAATACTACAGGAAAATTAATTGAGGATGTGAAGATTTACAAAAACAACATTGTGGAACGTGAGGAGAAAGAATTGGCTCCCTTTGAAGAATTGGAGTATACATTTAATAAGTTTGAAGCAAGCAATATTAATCTCCGATATACTATTGATGGTGTTGAAGTGAATGATTCAAATGTAATTGGGGTAAATACTGACAGGCCGCTTACCATTAACTTTGTGCCGATTACTTATAACATTGGTCAGATCAAACGCATTTATGTTGATTAAATGGCAACTAATAAATGTAAAATGAAGTGTTGCACACTATAAATGAATTCCCTACCTTTGCCGTCCTTTTAAAAAGGATTTAATAAAATTTTAACAGCACATGGATTTAAAAAATTATGAATCTGTAATCATATTTACACCCGTGCTGTCTGATGAACAACTGAAAGATGCAGTTGCTAAATACAGGCAGTTGATTATAGAGCAAGGTGGACAAATTGTGCACGAAGAGAACTGGGGGCTAACCAAGCTTGCCTACCCAATTCAAAAGAAAACTACGGGATTTTATCAGTTATTTGAGTTTAAAGCACCCGGCCCAGCTGTGGCAGCTCTTGAACTTCAATTCAAACGCGATGAGCGTATCATGCGTTTCTTAACTATCGCCCTTGACAAGCACGCGGTTGTTTACAACCAACGCAAACGCAACGGCGAGTTTAACCAACCTAAAAAAGATAAGGAGGCAACCGTATGAGTACCCGCGCAGCAGGACACAACCCAAACTTTGTATTCAACACTACCCCCGAGGTAACTAACAAGAAAAAATACTGCCGTTTCAAGAAAAACGGTATCAAGTATATTGATTACAAAGACTCTAACTTTTTGATGAAGTTTTTGAACGAGCAAGGTAAAATTCTACCTCGTCGTATCACCGGTACTTCATTAAAATACCAACGCAAGGTTGCACAAGCCGTTAAACGTGCCCGTCACCTTTCGATATTACCTTACGTAGCCGATGGTTTAAAATAATAGGAGGTAGCACAAATGAAAATTATATTAAAACAAGATATAAAAAACCTTGGCTATAAAGATGATGTAGTAGCTGTGAAAAACGGTTATGCAAACAACTACCTTATCCCCCAAGGAATGGCTACTATCGCCACCGAAAGCAATTTGAAAGTGTTGAGCGAAAACCTTAAACAAGCTGCTTTCAAACAAGAGAAAATTAAAAACGATGCTTTGGCTATTGCTGAAAAACTTAACGGTGTATCAGTACAATTAGGTGCTAAAGTTGGTGCGAACGGAAAAATCTTCGGTTCTATCAACGCACTTCAAGTAGCGCAAGCCCTTAAAGTAAAAGGTTTTGAAGTTGACCGCCGCAAGGTTGTGTTGAACGAAGATCCTAAAGCTGTAGGTTCATACACTGCTACTGTAAACCTTCACCGTGAAGTTTCAGTACAAGTAGGTGTTGAAGTTGTTAGCGAATAAGCTCACTTTAATCTAAAATATAAAAGCCATCCCCAAAAGGATGGCTTTTTTGTTTTCGATGCCTCTGTTGCTTATTCGCTCGTTGTATCGTCAGCTGGATCAGTTGTTAATTCTAAATCTTGAATTTGTGAATTAGCCTCATCATGCGCCACCAATATTTCATTAATCATATCTTCAAAAACAGAACCGCTCAAGTCTGAGTTCTCGGTTATCTTACGTAACTCGGCAATTTGGTCTTCTTTTTTTGGTTTAGCTAAAGCCCTTCGCACATAAAGAGCCACGGCAATGTTAGTAGCATCAAACGATAGGTTTTTATTTTTTATCCAAGCCGTTTCTATCCATTTACCAGCCTTGCGTTTGCCAACAACTTCCGTCCATCCTTCTTGGGTTGATTTCACAGCAACAATATCTGTAGCTTCAAAAAAGTTTTTGGTAATGGTTGCCAAATCAGGGCGGCTGTATATATCCGTTTTATCAAAAATTACTGCAACACTTGCTCCCACGGCCACAAAATCAGAACGCACCCACCCCTCTTTACCATCCAATAGGCTTACTTTGTAGTAGCTTACTTTCTTCCCCCCTTCTTGTACTTCTTTGGTTTCTTCTAAAAAGGTTAGTTTTTCGCCCAAAGCAATGGATGAAAGCCATTTTCCTTTCTTTTCAGGGGTTGCTTGCAACGATGTTTTGTCCCAAATACACACCGCTGACGATTTATCTGCAAAAGCATCTTTTTGCGGTCCGTTCTTTTTGCAACCTGCGCCTAAAAGTGCCAAACAAAGCACCGCAATACTTACAAAGTTTTTCATTCGTTATTTGTCGTAGTTAGTTTTTTAGCCAAAAATAAATGATTAGCAGGCAAAAAAGTTAAGTGTACATGATATTTTATTAATCCTGTTACCTTATTTTGAAGCATTGTAACGTTCATGAAAAAAATAGCACTCCTCCTTTTTGTCCTCCCCTTCTTTTACTCGTGCAAAGAAGACCTAAAGATAACCCATAGCGGCCAAACCATGGGCAGCTACTATACAATTACTTATTATCACCCCGAAGAAGTATTAACCTTAAATGAAATCGATTCATTTCTGGCTGTTTTCAATAAATCACTGTCAACATGGGATTCTACTTCATTAATCTGTCAACTGAATAACGCTCCCCGACAATTTGAGCCGGACAGCTTTTTCCTGGCCATGTACAAAAAATCAAAGCAGGTATGGGAACTAAGCAACGGGCTTTTTGACCCAAGTGCCTCGCCGTTGTTTGAGGCTTGGGGGTTTGGACTGAAGAATGCTGAGAAAATGGACAGTGCGAAGGTTGATTCTTTAAAAATGTATGTGGGGATGGACAAAAGCTATTTGCAAGGTAATACGCTCCTTAAAAGTATGCCACAGGTAAAGTTTAGCTTTAATGCTATCGCACCCGGCTATGCCGCTGATTTATTAGCACAAATACTGCTTGATAAAGGAGTGGATAATTTTTTAATTGACATAGGGGGTGAGTTTGCCTCGCACGGTAAAAAGCCTGATGGGAACGATTGGAAAGTGGGTATTGAAAAGCCCGTTGAAAATCCTGACAGCAAAAACGGCACGCAGGCTATCATTACATTAAAAGATAATGAAGCATTAGCCACTTCGGGCAATTACCGCAAGTTTTACTACCGCGACGGTAAGAAATACAGCCACACCATTAATCCTAAAACAGGCTATCCTGTTAGCCACAACTTGCTTAGTGCAACCATAGTTGCGCCTGATGCCACCACAGCCGATGCCTACGCAACAACTTGCATGGTAATGGGACTTGAGGGTGCCAAACAATTTGTGGCAGCCCAAAAGGGAATAAAGGCTTACTTTATTTATGACGATGGCGGCAAATACGGTGAGTTTATTACAGAAAACCTTACAAAACAACTGAGCAAATAATAATGAACATATTCATAACAAGAATTTTCTTTTTGACTGTTGTAACATTCGTTTGCATACAAACAAGTGCCCAACATAACATTGTAGGTAAGTGGGTTTCATCACAAGACGGTGATACCGGTATTTTCAGCTTTCAAAAAAACGGCTTCTTAGCCATTACGGTTGAGGGCGAAACAATGGGCGGTGAGTTATTTGATTTTGAAGGGATGGACGCCTGTGTTACCTACACGCTAAAACCAACAAAAAAGCCCAATATTTTTGAGTTAGATATTTATATACGCTCGGCAAGTAGCGATAGCTCCATTTTTTTAACAGCTCCGGGATTGATAGAGTTTATTGATAAAAGCTCTATAAAAATGGCCATCAACTTTGAGCACGAAGAAATTGGCCCGTTAACTTCTGAGCAAAAAACAAAGCTTAGACCCAAGGACTTATCCCCTGCCAGCGAAGCCATCATATTCAAACGAATTGAATAAACTATGAAACATATTTTACAAATTCTTTTAACCTTTTGTTTAGTACTAGGTTTTTCGGAAACAGAAGCTCAAAACAACCTTAAAGGACGTTGGCTGCACGTGGATGATGCAGGCGACTCAGCCGTGGTTGAGTTAAAAAACAAGAACTTGCTGAGCATTTATTTGATTTTTATGGGTGCTATTGATAGTAGTGAGTTTTTTGTTACCGGTGCAGGTAATGAATTTGGGGAAGGCGATGAAGACGAAGATGAAGAAGGGGGCTCTATGTTGGTGGATGCAAAATACAAAACTTCAAAAACCCATAAAAACCACCTGTATTTTGTGCTTTACCATGCAGGGACTAATAAGCCCTATTTGATTTATCCGCTACTATACAGCCAGCCTTCGCCCGATAAATTAGTGCTTACTGTTTCTGAAGAATATTCTGATTTTATGGACGGAGTACTGTATACCGATGAAAGCTCGTGGAAAAAAGCAGAAGATATTTTACTGAATATGGATCCCGAAAATGTTGAAGAGGTTGAATTTGTACGATGGTAGCTGATAGATATGGCTACCATAACACTCGAAACCCGAATAAATGCCCCGATTGAAACTTGCTTTAATCTTGCAAGAAACATTGATGTGCATCTGCTATCTACCGTCCAGACGCGAGAAAAAGCTGTAGCAGGACGAACTAACGGTTTAATAGAATTTGGTGAAACGGTTACTTGGGAAGCTGTTCATTTTGGAATTAAACAATGTCTAACTGTTAAAATCACCCAATTAGAGTTTCCGAATTTATTTGTGGACGAGATGGTATCCGGTGCCTTTAAAACCATGAAACATATACACCGTTTTGCCGCTACTGAGCAAGGCACGCTGATGACTGATGAGTTTTCTTACACCACTCCGCTGGGTGTTTTAGGCCGCCTATTTGATGTGTCGATTTTAAAAAGATACATGACTGCTTTTTTGCAGAAAAGAAACGGGTTGCTGAAACAACTGGTCGAGAATGCAGCCCAACAAACTTAACCTACTAGTTACGCTTTCCAGTAAACCGATACCTGGTCCATAAATATTGTGGTGAGGGGCCTTCAACTCTATAGTCTATTACAATACTGTCCTTATTATCAACAAATGTTTGAGCTATGAAATCAAAAACACAATCCGTTTTACGGCCCTGACCAGCCCATACGATATATCCAAGTGAAATATCATCATCAAAACAATTTGTTCTTAATAAATTTTTAATGTAAGTCGCCTTTTTAATTGTATCGTAATAAAATGATACTTCATACAAAGTATCGCCAAATTGAGTGGAATTCCCTTTCCATGTACCGGTTATAGGAGAGTTAGCTTGATTACCATTCCAGTTCTTTATAACATCAATACTCTTCACAAAGGTATCCACGCCATCGTCATTTGGGAAGCAGTCAGTCATTGGAGTTCGTGTGGCAATTAACCTTACTTTCAATAATCCCTCGGGCTTATCAAAATTAATAACTGCATTTTGCTTCGTGCTATAATCAATCATACTTCCTATACTCCATCGATATGATTTATAGCCCGGAGGGCCTATCATGTGCAAGGTTAAATAATCATTTATCTTATCAACTTCAAAAAACTCTTTTTCACCTTTATACCAATCAGCAAAGAGTCCAGGCTTCTCTGCAAGAATAATGTCCCCTAAAGGAATTTGTTTATCTGCACAAGGGTTGGGTTTAACCGAATCTTTGTCTTTGCAGTTTTGCAAGAAAAACAAACTGACAGTGCATAGTATTAACAATACTGATAGCTTTTTCATACAATACAAATTTACGTAAAGTGAATTTTTGTTGAAGCGTTCTGCGATGAATGTTGAATAGTTAACACCACATTAACTTAATCAGAAGAATAATAAGCCTAAAACTTCTGCCAATTATAACGGAGCCTGAAAGGCTCACCTTTACCCACAAAAACAAGGTCGCTCACATTGGCTTGGTACACCACCAAGTCACCGTTTATCCAGTAATTATTCACCACTTCGTTCGATATATTTTTCACCTCGCCGTTGCGGTACATCATTAAATTATTCAAGCGGTTTTTAAACACCAGCGTATGGTTAAACACCTTTATACCATTGGGCAAAAAGTATTCTAAAAAGTGAACATTACCCCTGTCAAATACCTTTAAGCGGTTATTCTCGTCCATGTAATACACCAAACCGTCTTGTACCCAATACTTCTCTGGCAAAAACGTTTCAAGACGATACACACTGTCTTTGTAAAACACTTTAAAATCGTTGTTCTTAGTGTGGTACAGCACTATATCGTCACCCACGGTATAAAAATTGGGCGTTAGCTCTTCTAAATCATACACCACACTGCTGTTATATACCTTAAGCCTGCCTGTTTGGTCAAGGTAACCCACAGTATTCAATCCCACCTGATAATTCTCCACCTCATACTGCTCAAGCGTTTTTACCTTTCCGCGTAAAAAAGCCTTAAATATGTAGGCGTTGGTATTATAAGCCACAATGTTTCGCGTAGCTTTATATTCACGCACGGGTATGTTATTAATATTGTATATCGTACCGTCGTAAAACACCTTAAACGCATTGGTACGGTCATAAAAACACACCACACTATCGTGCACAGTATACTCGCCTGAATAAAAACTCAACTTCGTTACATTCTCTTTCCAATACACATACAAATTATTGCTTACAGTAAAGGTGAGCATCCCTCTTGAGAATTGAAAATTTGAGGGAGGGTTTTGTGCTAATTGCTGACTAGTTGCATTTAACGACACTTTGAAAAAGTCCATACGATCAACAAATGCTGCCGACTGAGTACCGAATTTATAATTCTGCACCCTGCGCTCATCCATACGTCTGATAGCACCATCATTATACACATACAAAATACCGAAGGTATCAGTGTATGCAAAAAAGTACTGTGCCGATGAAGTTAAATGAGAACACAAAAACACCGCTAAAACAACAGCGCTTTTTAAAAAGATAGAAGCAAATATGTTATGTGTTGGTTTGATAAGTTGCAAAATTATTCAGCCGCTTTATCACAGTCTTTTGAAACCGGTTGCCCGCAAACCGTGCAAGTGATACCGTCTTTCAGCAACATAGGATTTTTTGATGCACAACCGCCGCGTACCTCGGCATTCTTAACAAAAAACAAGCGGATAGCAAACAGACCGAAGCCGATGCCTAATACCGCCAAAGTCAATAGTATTGTTGCCATGATACAAAAGTAACGAATAAAGCCTCCAAAAATTGTAAAAAGAACTCTGCTTTGCACAACTTTTTGTAGATAAATTTCGTTCTTTTATCCGACGAAGGATGCTTTTAAATAAATTTTGGCTATATATTTGTACTACAAACGGCAAACTATGACATCTATTAAAACCACCGGCAAGCTACTATTGCGTAAAGGCATAGTATATATATTGCTTCTTGCCAATATTGCCGCTTACATTGCCACCGACAACTTTTTTGAAAGCCGCCCTGTAGCTTCTGAACAAGAAGAGAAAAAAGATTTGGTTTCAAATCTTTACACAGGCTGGAAGGTAATCGATTGGAGTTTTTCCCTTATCGATTATTTCCGCAATGTAGGCGAGAGCAAAAAGTAATCTTTAAAGGTTTTACCTACTTTAGCTGTGGTTTTAGCCCACATACATGGTAGCATTTACATTCCGTAGGTATAAATTAGATCATATATTCTTTTGGTTGCTCTACACCCTGTTTTGGGTAATAGTATCAGGCAGCTCTGCGCACATTTCCGAAATCATAAAATCGCTTATTGTAGTCTTCTTTCATGCGGCTACTGCGTATTTTAATATTTATGTATTAGTGCCCCTTTTGCTGCAAAAGCAAAAATACCTGTCGTACTCATTAAGCCTTATATTATCAATTACCCTTACCAGTTTCCCGTTAGCAATTGTTATTTATTATTATTCAGGAGCCGGGCCAACCGGAGCCATTTGGGATATTTGGTCGCAAGAGTTTTTTGTGTTCCATTGTATCACAACTTCGTATGCAGTAGCAATTACGCTAATGCTGCGCTTGTTACTGCAATGGTATGAAAGAGAGCGTGAAAAAGCCGAACTGTTACGACTAACCAGTGAAACCGAGCTTAAATTTCTGAAAGCCCAAATAAATCCGCATTTTCTGTTTAATTGTTTAAATAGTATATACGCGCTTACTTTAAAAAAATCTGACGACGCCCCGCAAATAGTTTTAAAACTGTCTGATATGCTTCGTTATTTATTATATGAAGCAGGAAATGAAAAAGTAACCGTTGATAAAGAAATTAATTACCTAAAAAATTATTTAGAATTAGAACAAATAAGACTGGGTAACAGGGGGGAAATTATTTTTGAGCACACTACCGATAGCGAAGACTATCTTATTGAACCTATGCTGCTTATGCCTTTTGTTGAAAATAGTTTTAAGCACGGACTTAACATGAAAGCAACAGACGGTTGGGTAAAAATCATCTTACACATAAGCAACGGAAAATTACACTTTAGCATCAGTAATAATAAAGGGGCAAAAAACTACGTTACAGGTAACGAAGTAGGCGGAATTGGCATAGAAAATGTTAAAAAAAGGTTAGAGATGTTATACAAAAACTCCCACGGGTTGCAGGTGGTTGATGGAGAAGATGTATATGAAGTGACTTTGAATTTAGAAATTGATTGATTTTTACCCTACGGTTACATACTTTACAGCAAACTTTGCGTTTATTAAAATAATTACACACACTTTTGCAATTTTCAACCAACCTAAAAACAGATGTTATGACAGTAAGCTGTCTGATTGTTGATGATGAACCCCTGGCGCAAGACATCCTTGACAGTTATGTAAAGAAAACGCCTCAACTAAATTTAGTAGGTATTTGCAGCAATGCTATCGAAGCACTTGAGAAGATGAAGCATAATCAAGTGGATTTGATTTTTCTTGACATACAGATGCCGGAAATTACCGGAATTGATTTTCTACGCTCATTAAAAGACCCTCCGATGGTTATTTTTACTACTGCATACCAAAATTATGCGGTGGAAGGATTTGAATTAAACGCCATCGACTATTTGCTTAAACCCTTTTCACAAGACCGATTCCTAAAAGCAGTACGCAAAGCTGAAGAACTGTTTGTGCTTAAAAATGAGCACAGCCAGCGTGAAGACGATTATATTTTTATAAAATCAGACCAAAAACTGCAAAAGGTAAGCTACAACGATATTTTATTTGTTGAAGCACTTGCTGATTATGTTAAAATTCACACCCCCGAAAAACGTTATATAACCCTGCAAACCATGAAAAACATGGAGGAAAAACTACCCGAAAGGTATTTTAAAAGGGTGCACCGCTCGTTTATTGTAGCGTTGGATAAAATTATAACTATTGTGGGTGGTAATGTTGAAATAAACGGTCAAAAAATACCTATTGGTAAAAACTATAAAGAAGGTTTTTACGACGCACTTAAAAAGAATAACATATTGAAATAACGGTTACACACTTTTTCAAATATTGGTAAGCCCCCACAAAAGGGGCTTTTTTATTGTATAGGCTTTTCAAAACAGAAAAAATGAGCTTCCCTACCCTCAAAAAATATTTGCCCGCAATTGTTATACCCTCTGTTGCTATACAAGGTTACGGAGCGAGCATTAACACTATACGAATCTAAACGAATGGCAGCATACCCGTTTTCTTTTGCAAAACCCTCGGCAAAATCCATTAATTGCCGTGCTATACCTTGCTTCTGAAAATCAGGGGCAACAGCCAGCCGATGTACCACTAATATCTTTCCGTGTAAACATCTCCAATCAACCGACGAGTATTCAGGTGATTGCTTCTCGTTTAAGCATATAAGCCCTATACATTTCCCTCCTTCAATCATCCCAAACAACTCCTGCGCTTGTATATCCCCCTCAACGGTAGATAGTACAGGGTATTTATCAGTCCACTGAAAAATACCTTGCATGTCTAGTGCGGCCTTACAATCCTTGTAAATAGTAAATACCTCGTCTAATCGCTCAATATTTATTTTCTCAATCGCCATAAAAAAACTTTACCCGCAATATCGGCAAGCAACGCCAATAATTGCGGGTAAATGTATATCAGATAAAAGAATGCTATTAATCTACTTCGGCTTTAATTTTTAGGCCGCTCTTAGCAATCTCACGTATTTTCACATCAATTTCTTCGCACAGTTCAGGATTGTCTTTCAACAACTGGCGCACTGCATCACGGCCTTGCCCCAACTTGGTATCGTTGTAGCTAAACCACGAACCGCTTTTCTTAATGATATCGTAATCAACGCCCATATCAATAATCTCACCGATGCGAGAAATACCCTGACCGTACAAAATATCAAACTCTACTACACGGAACGGAGGAGCCACTTTGTTTTTAGCAACCTTCACCTTGGTGCGGTTACCTACTATTTCCATACCCTCTTTAAGCTGACCTATGCGGCGTATATCCAAACGTACTGAAGCATAAAACTTCAATGCATTACCCCCTGTGGTGGTTTCAGGGTTACCAAACATCACCCCTATTTTCTCACGCAACTGGTTGATGAAAATACAAATACAGCCGGTTTTATTAATTGTACCTGTTAGTTTACGCAACGCTTGCGACATCAAACGGGCTTGCAAACCCATTTTACTGTCACCCATATCGCCTTCAATCTCAGCCTTGGGAACCAACGCCGCAACGGAGTCAATTACCAACACATCAATAGCGCCTGAACGTATCAGGTTATCAGCAATTTCAAGTGCTTGCTCACCGTCATCAGGCTGAGAAATCAATAAGTTGTCTGTATCTATCCCTAATGCCTGTGCGTAGGTTTTATCAAATGCGTGTTCAGCATCCACAATGGCGCAAATACCGCCCTTTTTCTGTGCTTCGGCAATGCAATGCATGGCCAGCGTAGTTTTACCTGACGATTCAGGCCCGTATATCTCAATCACCCTGCCGCGCGGGAAACCACCCACTCCCAGTGCCACATCCAAGCCTAATGAACCGGTCGACACTGCTTCTACCTCCTCTACCCTGTCGTCGCTCATCTTCATCACCACACCTTTGCCATAGGCCTTTTCCAAGCGTTCTATGGTTGACTGTAAAACTTTTAGTTTTTCTGTATTCTCGGCCATATTTTTCTGTTAATTTCGTAAGGCAAATGTAATACGATTTGAATAGCAACTGCAAGATGTGGATAAATTTTTCATCTTTTTAATGTTGAATTTTCAAACAAAACATTTCTATCACTTGTAACACTTGTGTTTCGGGCACTTTCATGTATCTTTTACTGGTAAGTAGGATTATACAATCACATGAAATCCCTTTCAACCCGAAAAATGAGCCTTTACAAATGAAAATTTGTTTTATTTTAACACCAACATCGTATTTTTAACGTCACAAATGACATCTATAAAAACACACAGTATTGCAATTAACGTTCGCATAAAACGTTATAACACTATGGTGTGGTTTTTATGCTTGCTCTCGATATTGGCTTCGTGCACAGAAAAAACGCAGGAAACACCTTTGGGTGTATACGCTAAAATTGGAAAAATTCCCCCTCCTGATGGCTTTGTAAGAGATACAACCGGAATAGACAGTTTTGCTTTGTATCTCCGTAATCTTGATTTGAAAGAGGATAAAACCGTGTATTTATATAACGGTCAGAAGAAAACGAACCAAGATGCACAGTTTGCAGTAGTTAAAATGGACGTTGGCAACCGCGATTTACAACAATGCGCCGATGCTGTGATACGATTGCGGGCAGAGTATTTATTCGGCAGAAAAGAGTACAAACGCATCCATTATAACTTTACCAACGGTGAGCGGGCTGAGTATAAATCGTATGCAGAAGGTGACCGCCCTGTGTTACTAAATAACCAAGTGCGTTGGGCACGGACCGCAAAAAGAGATTACAGCTACAAAACTTTTAGAAAGTATTTAGATGTGGTATTTACCTACGCAGGCACATTATCACTAAATGCGGAACTCATGAAAATATCGGTGGATGAAATTCAGCCCGGAGATATTTTTATACAAACCGGCTACCCATACGGGCACGCGGTGATGGTGGCTGATGTTGCCATAAACAAACAAACCGGCCAACGTGCATTTATGCTGGTGCAAAGCTATATGCCCGCACAGGAAATACACGTGTTAAAAAATCCGGATAAAAATAATAATCCGTGGTACACTATTGCCTACGGACATGATTTACACACCCCTGAGTGGACCTTTAAATCTATCGACTTAAGGCGGTTTAACGACTAATGTGATTACTTTTGCTACTGCAAATGCAGCTTTTTTACTCACCTAACATTCAAAATAATACAATACGGATAGAGGATGAAGAGTTTCATCACCTGAAAGTATTGCGTAAAGCGGTAGGCAGCGAACTTGCCGTAACCGATGGTAAGGGAAATTTATTTAGTGCCCGCATTACTGAAATTGCCAAGCACCATTGCCTTGCCGAAATTGAAAACACAACACACGTTGAGCCTCCTACACATCAACTGCACGTTGTTGTGGCACCCACCAAAAATATTGACCGTATTGAGTGGCTGGTTGAAAAACTAACCGAGATTGGCGTGGCTAAAATCAGTTTTATACAATGCACCCACTCTGAACGTAAGGTGCTTAAAACTGAGCGATTAAACAAAATTGCGCTTTCGGCCATGAAACAATCGTTGCAGTTTTACTTACCCCAGTTAAATGAGCTACAAACTTTTGATGATTTTATAAAGGCAACTCCGCAAAATACCAACCTGTTTATGGGGTATTGCGAAACCGAAAACACACAACACTTGCTTTCCCAACCGTTTACTTATCAAAACTCAGTGATATTAATAGGACCCGAAGGGGATTTTAGCCCCGCCGAGGTACAAGCTGCACAAAAAGCAGGTTTTGAGGCGATATCGTTGGGGGCAAACCGTTTGCGCACTGAAACTGCCGCAATGGTTGCTGCTACACTCATAAATGCTAAATTTGAAGTTAACCCATGAAACTAAAGCACATCACGCTACTGCTGATAACTTTTATAGTATTCTCTTCGTTGGCTCCTCCCCCGTCGTTTAAAATCGCACGGCTAAAATATGGAGGCGGCGGCGATTGGTATGCCAACAAAACTTCGTTGCCCAATCTTATCCGTTTTTGCAATAACAATCTGGATATGAATATCGACCCTGACGAGGCAACGGCTGAACCCGGCAGTGCTGAGATTTTCAATTACCCTTTTATACACATGACCGGCCACGGAAACTTTGTGTTTACCGACCAAGAGGCCGAAAATTTACGCAACTACCTAATGGGGGGCGGCTTTTTGCACATTGATGACAACTACGGCTTAGACCCTTATGTTCGCCCGCAAATGAAAAAAGTATTTCCTGATTTGGATTTTGTAGAGCTGCCATTTAGCCATCCTATTTATCATCAGAAATATAATTTCCCCAACGGGTTGCCTAAAATACACGAACACGATAACAAACCGCCGCAAGGCTTCGGGTTGTTGTATGAGGGACGTTTGGTATGCTTTTACACTTACGAGTGTGATTTGGGCAACGGCTGGGAAGATGCCGGAGTGCACAATGATAGCGAAGAAAAGCGCCAAAAAGCCCTGCAAATGGGTGCTAATATGCTACAGTTTGCCTTTACACAGTAGACTTAGGCAATCGTTTAACCGTCATAAGAGAACATTAGCAGGATAATTTTACCTTTTCATCTTAATTTGTATGCAAGGGTAAGTAAATGGAATAATCATTGTAAACTATTTTGGAGAGAGAACGACGTATGTTGAAGAAATTTTTTGTAGCCCTCGGGGCCTTTTGGATAATTGCTGCCAGTGCACAGCAAGATAGCACTTCCCTATCATCACTAAACCTGCAACCTATGCCCCGCCACCAGCAAATCAGTCAGGTGGTAACAGGATTGCTTAACAGTGAAGCATATCACAAAGTTGAAATTGATGATGAGTTGAGCAAAAAAGTATTTAAAGAATACCTTGCTGCCGTTGATTACACTCGCAGCTTCTTCTTACAAAGCGATATTGACAGGTTTGCAAAAGATGAACTAAAGCTTGATAACTACCTGCAAGACGGTAAACTGGCATTTGCATACGATGTTTACAATACCTTTTTAATGCGTGCCGAAGACCGCATTGCCTTTACCCGCACGTTGCTTGAAGACTCGATGGACTTTAGTGCCAACGACTCGTTTGAGGTGGATCGGGAAACATCGCCTTGGAGTGCTAGCAAAAGTGAGTGGGATAAATTATGGACGAACAAGATTAAATACGAATGCCTTAGCATGATTGCTACCGGTAAAGACTGGAAAAGCACTTCGGATGTAGTGCGTAAACGTTACGATAACTACGAAAGACAATTGAAGAAAATGAAAAGCGAGGACGTATATGATATTTTCATGAACTCGTTTACTACCATCATAGACCCTCATACCAACTATTTCTCTCCGCGCGTTGCCGAAGACTTTAATATCGGCTCATCGCTTTCTTTAGAAGGTATCGGAGCTACCCTGCAAACCGAAGGCGAATACACCAAAGTGCGCGAGGTAGTAAAAGGCGGCCCTGCCGACCTTAGCGGCAAAGTACTGGCCAACGACCGCATTGTGGCCGTTGCACAAGGTGATACAGGCGAGTTTGTAGATGTGTTGGGCTGGCGAATAGACGACGTAGTATCTTTAATCCGCGGTAAAAAAGGCACCGTTGTCCGTCTTAAAATTATTGACGCAAAAGCTGCCGTAACAGATAAAAATAAAGAAGTACGCATAGTACGTGATAAAATTAAACTTGAAGACCAAGCTGCTAAAGGCGAGATACAAGAAATTAAACGCGGTAAAACCACCTACAAAGCAGGGGTGATAAAATTGCCCTCGTTTTATTATGATTTCCAAGGAGCAAAATCGGGCGACAAAAGTTTCAAAAGCACCAGCTTTGATGTAAAAATGATTATAGACAGTCTTACCAAAATCGGCATCGACGGTTTAGTAATTGACTTGCGTAACAACGGTGGCGGTGCGCTATTGGAAGCCATAAAACTTACGGGACTGTTTATCAAAAACGGCCCTGTGGTAGAGGTGAAATACACTGATGGCAAAATTGATGTTGAATCTGACAACGACCCAAGCATAGCTTACAGCGGACCGTTGGTAGTATTGGTAAACCGCTTTAGTGCCAGTGCATCAGAAATTTTTGCAGCAGCCATCCAAGATTATGGTCGCGGTATCATAGTAGGTGAACAAACACACGGTAAAGGCACTGTACAAACAGTTGCCGACCTTAATCCTTATTTGTTTCTTCCCAAAGGTGAAAATGCAGGACAGTTAAAGATAACTATGGCAAAATTCTATCGTGTAAACGGCAGCAGTACCCAAATAAAAGGAGTAATCCCTGACGTGGCTTTACCCAGCTTGTATGCAAGCAAAGAGTTTGGCGAAGACGAAAGCCCATACGCTTTGCCTTGGGATCAAATTAAGGGCGCTGATTATACCAAAACAGCCGACCTTTCAGCCAAACGCAGCCAATTGGTTGAAGCGCATAACAACCGTATGAAGAAGAACAACGCCTACAAGTTTTTACTTGAAGACGTAACATCAGTTGAAATTGCGCGTAACCGCCGCTATGTAAGCGTGCAGTTTGAAACCTACAAGCGTGAAATAGACAAAAACGAAAAAGAGAAAAAAGCCCGTGAAGCACAGATTGAGAAACTTGAAAAAGACGGCAACTACCAAAAAGATTTAATCCTGCGCGAAGGTCTTGAGGTGTTGCTTGACTTTAAACTAATCAAGTCATAATAATTGACCACGGTGAATGATACTAAAAAGGGGGCTTATGCCCCCTTTTCTTTTAATACATTTTGACAAACCATATCCCAAAAAAGCAATCTGCAATTTGATAAGTCTCTTATAGCTTTATACAGCAATTTACATTTAATATCCCAAAATATAATTAGCTCTTATGAACATATATGTTTCTGTATAATTATTTATCGGGTTCCCTTGCTCTGTATACGGGGCTGTTGCCGCTTCAACATAAAGCACCAGTGGCTTAAGAGATTTCTTAAACCCTCTGTAAGTGGCAAACACTCGCATTAGCGGTCGCACCGATGCCACACTGTACTGTGAAGCCCCCACTCGGTTAGCAAAATATCCAGCACCAACTTCCAACCCTTGTTTAGCGAATTTATACTGCCCCCATGTTCCGTATGTAGAGGTTAATGAGCCGTAATTGCTGCTTACCAACTCAATTCTTGACATACTGTATTGATAATTGAGCGTCAGCGGAACACTAAATGTTTGTTGCAAACTAGCAGAATACAGCTGTGTAGTATTATTATTCAACGGATTGGTAATGTCTTTACGGTTCGATTGAACCAAATTTAAATTAATGGTATTCTTTATCGTTCCTGTTTTAAATGTGTGTGACAATGCTGCTGTGTATGTTATAACATCATCGTTGTTAAGAAAATACACCGACACTTCCCTGCCTGTTACGCTGCTGCGTCGCTGTTGCTGCATGGCACTTATTATAAGTGACGGCCATTTATCGTTAGGCTTGATGGTAAGCATTCCTGCATAAATATTGGTAAATAACGTTGTAAACGAGGTTTTGCTAAGGTTATTCTGCAAATATTGATAGCGCAGATAACCGCTCACGGCACGTTTAAAAAAGTTAAAACGGTCTTGAAACTCCCAACTCCGTTGGTCGGCTCTTACAAAAGGATTGGCCATTGATATATATGCCGAGCCGAATTTTTTATTCTCTACAAAAAACTGATGATGACGACCCAATTTAAATGTAGTGTTTATATACGAGGTAATAGAACGGTTTGAGGGGATAATAGTTGACTCATTAATAATTAAAATTGAGGTGTATTTCTGTGGATCGTAGGGGTTATTAGGGTCTCCGAGTACTGAGTCGATTTCAGCTTTCGAAATAGCCCCCTTTGAAATATCATTGGTAAACCCGCTCATCGCTACACCGTACGAAAATTTTACTCGTTGATCATACCCGGTAATTGTTTGGTCAACACCAATAACCACATTATCCTTGGGCGCAACTCCGTATTTAATGCTGTTTACAACATCTTTAGCACGCATTACTGTAAAGCCTAAATAACTACCTTCAGAAAAAGTTCTGAATTGTAAACGTGCTGCACTTACTGTACGCTTATAGGTGCCGGGCATCATATAGGTTGAGTCGGTTTGTAAATTAGGGGGCGCAGGTTCATTTGCTCCCAAACGATACAGTTGCCCCTCAACTTCTCTTGCTAATAATCCCCTAAGCAGTTTAAGTTCAATATGTTTGTACTTAAGTGCGAGCATCGCCCCCTTTACCCGTGTTCCTGTCATTACCAAACGGTCAAAAACAGGGTTTATGTCACCTGCTGTTAACTGTATTCCCCGCCAGCCTATGTTGGCCTGCACATAATTGCGTGATTGAAAATTCCGTCCGTATAGGTATTCATCCGAAGTATAAAACCCTCTTAACCCAAAATTCCATTGAGAGTTTTGAACCCGTAAATCTCCCCCGAATTGGCTGGTGTGGGGCGGTTCTTGCCGTAAACTACTACCAGCCCCGCTAAGATTAGTGATACGGGTTTCGGCCATAATATTACCATACACTCTAAAAGTATCTTTTGCTACGGCAAAAGAATCCTGATTGGGAAACTTAATGTAAAAACTCCACTTAAAAGGCTCAAAAAGATAACCGGTTGTTGATACTACTTCGGCTTCTACAAGGTGTTTACCGGGTTTTAGCGGTTTGGTATAAATGGTAGTAAACACATTATTGGCCAATGCCTTTACATTACCGTCAATCATTTGATTATCTACAAAAATGCGCATTGAGCTTGCATCCAGCGAATAATCTTTACTAAAGGCAACACGGATATAAATACCATCGTTACCATTGGCAATTACGCTGTCAGGCGCGGGCGAAATCGGCTTCCACAAATGTTTCTCAGCACCGGTATACTCTTGTGCTGATACTTCACTTGCATACCCGATAACAAAAACTACAAAACAATACAGGCGTAGAACTCTTATCATAGGCTAGTTTAAAAGAGTAAAAGGTAGGGAGCAATCGTTATCCACTTCAAATTGTTTATGGTAAGCCAAACAGCTTTTTCATAAACAATTCCATATCCCATCCTGCCGAAAGCGCCGCTGTATTCTGTACAATGGTAACATCGGCAAAAACTTGGTCGCTGCCGTATTGGGCTACCACTGCCACATTTTCGGGCTGTTTTCCTGCGGTAAAATATCCTCCGCTGTTAATGCTCCCCAACGATGCAGGCAGTACTTTCCAAACCACTTTATCGCCAATATCGTGGCGCACATTTTTTTCGTCAATTCCGTACACGGTAAATTTGGTCACCTCACCTGTTTTAACCGTAGGCATCTCAGGCTCGATAAGTATCCGCGAATAAGGGGTGTTTTTCAGCTCAGCCTTTTTATAGGTAAACCAAAACATATCACTATATATCTTCTCGTCGCCTTTTGCGCCGTGTACTACACCAACCACTTGCCAAGCATACGTTGTACCTTCTTGCAACAACTCGGCTGATACGGGGTATAAAATATTTTTGCCTGCCACATTTTCCTGCCTCCATGCCGGGCGGTTCAATGCTATTTCTTCACGGGTTGTTTGTCCTTGAAAAACAGGATACACCGATATTATGTGCGAAGTGGCTTGTGAAAACCATTGAAAAAACGGAGTAGCAGTATTAATTACCTCCGGTTGAAGACTTATTTCGTTACCGGGACCGATTAACTCGGGGCGGGCTATCGGGTTATCCAAAATATTGCGGCCACTGGCTTCGGTTAACTTTGTATTCCCGTCAAACACCTCAATATAATACTCATATACATCCGTAGGCAGGCGACCTTGCTTGGCTGCTTCATCCAGTTTTGTACGATTATTAGTATTAACCTTATAAGTATCAAACTCTTTATTGTTAAACCTTACCACAGCATTGGGCGCGGTATTAGTTAAGGTTTTTGTTGCATAACCCCACTCCCCTGTTTCATCTCCCCGTATTATTAATGATATTTTAAGAGTGCGCTGCTTATTATCATTATTCACGGTAACACTAAACAACAGCGGTGCTAAATCAGGATTATTCGGATCAAGGTCGGTAAGGTATATCTTCTGTACAGGCACCACCTCAATAGAAGCGGTAACCATACTGCCCATATCCACTACATTAAAATCATCGTACGTAAGTTGTTTCCCGTCAGAAGTTAGAGTAATTGTCCTTGTGCCCGTTGTTGCTGAGGCATCCACATCAATGGTAGCCCGCAACATCTGCCCTTGCATCACTTCAGTATTTTTTACAACAATGCCCGCGCCAAAATTAACTGTGGATGAAGGGCTTAAGAAAATACCCGTGGTTGATATCAACACGGTGTTTTGTGTACCGGTGTTTACCGTATTGGGTGCAACAGAAATAATTTGCTGGCCTGAAGCTGAAAGAGAGAAAAACACAACTGTTAAAAGAAAGTATAGTTTTTTCATAGCTGATAATGTTTAAAACCAACAATAGTTTTATAAACCTAAAGGCACTTATACGAAGTTCGAATATTATTTTTAAAATAACGCATTAAAATTAAGCAGGTTACAAACAATTTGATTCGTAATTTTATTTAAGCCGTGTCGCAGCTATTTATTCAACCTTTTGCCAAATCAGGTTATCTTCGCGCAAATTTTTTTGAAACGTACGAATGGAATTAAACGAACAGGAACTTTTACGCAGGCAAAAGATTGACCAATTGCGTGAGTTGGGGATTGAACCCTTCCCTGCTGAACTTTTTGAGGTAAACGCCTCAACTGTAAACATTTTAGAAAACTACACCCCTGAGAAGGCCGGTGAGTTTAAGGACATATCAATAGCCGGCCGCGTAATGATGGTACGCGATATGGGTAAGGCTGCTTTTGCTGTTTTGCAAGACAGTAAGGGTAAGATACAGATATATGTGAACCGTGATGAGATTTGCCCCGGTGAGGATAAAACCTTGTATAATCCTGTTTTTAAGAAACTGGTGGATATTGGGGATATTATTGGGGTAAAGGGCCATGTGTTTACCACACAAACAGGCGAAATATCAATACACGTTACTGAGTTTAAGTTTTTGAGCAAGGCAATAAAATCATTGCCGATTGTAAAAGAAAAAGACGGTGAGGTGTTTGATGCTTTTAACGACCCTGAGCAACGCTACCGTATGCGCTATGTGGATTTGATTGTAAACCCACACGTGCGCGAAACGTTTATAAAACGTACCAAACTGATGAACACCATGCGCCAATACCTGAACGAAAAAGGGTATTTGGAGGTAGAAACGCCCATTTTGCAGCCTATGTACGGTGGTGCCGCAGCTCGTCCGTTTAAAACCCACCACAACACTTTGGATATGACGCTATACCTGCGCATAGCCAACGAGTTGTACTTGAAACGCCTGATTGTAGGCGGCTATGACGGTGTGTATGAGTTTTCGAAAGACTTCCGTAACGAGGGGATGAGCCGTTTCCACAATCCTGAGTTTACCCAGATTGAGTTGTACGTTGCGTATAAAGACTACTACTGGATGATGGACTTGGTTGAAGAGATGGTAGAGCAAATTGCGCTGAACCTGCACGGCACTACTGAGGTAGTTTGCGGACCAAACGTTATAAACTTTAAACGTCCTTGGAAACGCTACACCATGTACGGTGCTATACAAGAGTTTACCGGTGTTGATGTGAGCAAAATGACCGAAGAGGAAATGGCTGCGGCAGCTCGCAACATGGGTATTCATATCGACAGCACTATGGGCAGGGGTAAAATTATTGATGAGATTTTTGGTGCTAAAGTAGAACCGCTTTTGATACAGCCTACTTTCATCATGGATTACCCTGTAGAAATGTCGCCACTGGCAAAAAAACACCGCACCGAGCCCGGCTTGGTGGAACGTTTTGAAGCAATATGTAACGGCAAAGAGATTTGCAACAGCTTTAGCGAATTGAACGACCCGATTGACCAACGCCAACGCTTTGAAGAGCAATTGGAACTGGGCAAACGCGGTGATGAAGAAGCAATGGTGCTTGACGAGGACTTCCTTCGTGCGCTTGAATACGGTATGCCGCCAACAGCAGGTTTGGGTATTGGTATCGACCGTTTGAGTATGATTATGACCAACTCAAACTCTATTCAAGACGTGTTGTTCTTCCCTCAAATGCGCCCTGAGAAGAAAGAAACGGAAGTAGAATTAACTGCTGATGAAAAGCTGGTGCTTGACATTTTGAAAAAACACAACACCATGTCTTTGGCTGATTTGAAAGAAGCAGCAGCACTTAGCGGCAAAAAGTGGGACACTGCCATTAAAGGCCTTACCAAACACAACGTTGCCAAGGTGGTAAAAACCGACACATCGTTAGATGTTGAATTGGTTTAACTCCCCTTTATCTATACACTGTATTAAAGCCCCCGATAAGTTATCGGGGGCTTTTTTTATGCCTTCAAAAACACTTATCCCTCTTTTTATCAATTAATTAACTTTCTTTTATTCAGTTTTTTTTCTATAATTTTGATAGAGGTTAACTAACCTTTACCAAAACAACTACGCCTATGAACAAACTATTTACCGCTATTTATGTGGTGCTGTTCATTTTGTTCTTTGCGCCCGTAGCCAGTGCGCAGCACGAGCTGTTCTTAAGCAAGCAAACGGGGCAATTTAGCACCTATCAGGGTCAACAAGGCAAAACCACCGACAAGTACGAATCGGGTAATGTAAACATTGTTTCTGAAGGCCCCATACAATGGAGTGTCGTACCTAATCAACTTAACATTGGCCCCAACCAAACCATTAACTGGACCGGAACACTTAAACCCGATATGGCCAACGCCCCTGCGGCAGGCACATCTGTACAGGCTAAAATAACGGGAAACTACGACGTTACATTTAGTCGCCCATCGGGTGGAGGTGGAGACGGTAATGTGATTGACACATACAACTGCGGAGGATGCTCAATACATGCAGGCGACCCAAACGCCACGCACGATATTGTAAATAAAATAGGCTCATACGATGTACCCGTTACTATATACAGTATTAAGGTAACCATGGATAACGACCCTGTTTGCTCCAACGGTTTTGTTACACTTTCGGCCACTCCCTACCCCGGTTCGGGCGATGTAACTTGGCAAACCCCTTTCGGGCAATTTTCGGGTACTAATGTGGTTGCGGCAGTTCCGGCAGGGTTTGCGGGCGGTCCGATAACAGTAACTTATACTGTACAGGGTGTTTCCTATTCTGATACCCGCATTATGCCTCCCAACACAGGCACTTTGCAAACCTTTGCAGCAACACAAATGTGTGTAGGCACAAACACTGCTGTGCCCGCAGTTACCCAAGTAACTTTTAACGGAAACGGTTGCCCTGCAAACAATCTCATTTATGTCCCCTTAAATGTAGGGCCATCGGCGATGTGGGAAGTGGTTGACATTCCTTTGTCGGTCACCTCAGGCGCAATAACAAAAAATGCTTCTATCAAGGCCG
Source organism: Bacteroidota bacterium (assembly GCA_008933805.1). Lineage (NCBI taxonomy): Bacteria > Pseudomonadati > Bacteroidota > Bacteroidota bacterium. The sequence goes on along the minus strand of WBUH01000019.1, from coordinate 52,641 downwards.
TTAACAAAGACAAGGTTACTACCCAATCTTTGCAAATAAACTTTAGTGCCGATCCTATCCAAAACATCATTGATGTTATCTCAGGCCGGCGGTGTAACAGCGGCGGCAGCCTTGTACCCAACGGACAATTTAGCCGCGCCACCTTTCAAGAGTGCTGCAATACGTTTATAAAGGGCCAAACTAAGTACGAGGGCCAAATGAATTGGTCGTACGGTATTAATTGCCGTTTCCCATTCTACGGCATTCCATATGTTGCCACTGCTGATTTTTTATGCGGAGCATCGCTCAACGCATCATTAGCTATTAACGCTACCACCCAATGTGTGGGGGCTCCGCAAATTTGTGCCGATTTTGCTGCCAATGGCAGCATAAGTGGTGGGTTAGGGGTTTCGTTAGCAGCGGGTTTTATTACTGCCGATTTACAAGTGGTTATTGAAGGGTTAGGTTTTAGCGGTAATTATTGCTTTGCTCCCCCGCCCATGCAAGGAAAAATAAAAGGCACATTGGGCAAAATAAAAATAGTGGGCACTGTTACCGGTGGATGGGGTATGGCCTCTTACTCTGTTGACTATGTTTTGTTTCAAGGGATAGATACACCCGAGTTTACCTTCTAATTCATCCGTTATGAAAAAAGTTTTACTACTTATGCTACTCACCGTCCCTTATGCAGCTAATGCTCAAAACAAGTACCCTGATTATACGATAGGTGATTTGGAAATAAAGATACCCGCTTCATTGCCCGGAATAAAACCCGATGCCATCAATAACGGGTTTATTAGTTACACTCTTAAAGGGCAGTTATTTGCCTCAGGACAAAACAATATTATACAGGAAACCTCTGCCGGTTTTAGCGGTAAAAGTGATAAAGCCACACCCTACCAAACCCTTACTGAATTGGTTTCTGTTGTACGGAAATCAGACTGGAAGGCGATGAAAAAACTTTACGTTAAATCATCGGCTAAAGAGCTGGATAACTTAATCCCCGAGGATAAACGAGCTGATTATTTTAATTCGTTGAATGAAAACAAGGAAGTGAAAGTGATTGGTTGTTTTGAGTATAGAAACGGCGTTTTGGTGCTGATTGAAAATCCTGATAAATCAGTAAACACTGCCTTTTTTGTTAAGGATGGTAAAAAGTATATGATGCAGCGTTTGGTGGATTCATCAGCAATGGTTTGGAACCTTGCACTGTATTTCCGTTTCAGGCCGCAACCTGTGAAACCTGCCGAATTGGTAAGTAAACTTGACAGTGTGAGTATTGATGCCGAACAAAAATTGGTTTTTAATACTAAGCCCGGTAATTGGGTATTGCTGTTTAAAGACCAAGCAAGCAGCCCGGTGATTATCCGTGTGCAGGATGGCGATGCCGAAACAGATTTTAACCCCTCGCCCGGTGTTGTTGAGGTGCGGCTTGGCAAACGCAACCTATCGGGTACAAAGCAATACACTATCAGTGCTTCTGAAAGTAATTATCCTGTTTATATGGTTAGCGATGAACTGTTGCAAAACGCCACAAAAGTGAGTTTTAAAGTGTACTAAGTATACCCCTGAAAAATATTCCCACAAAGGATTGCTAAAGCTAAACTAAACAGGCGGCCCCAATGGGCCGCCTGCATTTTTTTTATAGATATCTATAAACGTCTCTATTATTCTTCGTCTTCTGTTTCAGGCACATCTTTTTTACCCTTCTTGCCTTTGTCTCCCTTGTCGCCTTTATCACCCTTATCCCCTTTTTTCTTGTCTTTGCGTTTATCTTTCAGCTTTTTAAACAGGTGCTTCCTAAACTCTACCTCGGCCTTAAAAATCATCGCTACCTTTTTCACAGGCAACACTTTCTTAAACTCAGCCGTGTGTTTTTTAATCAAATCCACCTCTTTTTGCTTAAACTCTATAATATCATTAATCAGTTTTTCGCATTCGGCATCGGTCATAAAGGTTAGGTCAACATCCTCTAAATCAATGTCTGTTTTAAACGTTTTGCGTAGCTCCTCGCTCTCCGTCATAAACTTCTCGTACAAAGGCATAAATTTTTTCTCTTCATCCTCAGTAAGAGCCAGTTTCTTTTTCAAAAACTCCACTTTAAGCTCTTTAATCTTTTCCTTATCGGGTTGTGCAAATGCGCTCACCGCAAAGCAACCCATCAATAATGCTATTATTATCTTTTTCATACTCGTTGTTATTATCAAAGGTTTTCAAATAATGTTTCGTCGGCGTGTTCAAGCAAATACTCTTCAATATCCTCCGCATCCAATTCAGCGGCGCTGTCCTTTATAACCCCTGAGCGGCCTTTACTATCCACCGTTTCTACCGATACTTTATCATCATCAGCTTCAAGCACATACACCAGTATATCTTCATCCAGTGTTTCATCCACACCCACCAGTTCAATATCATTTGCCAAGTACTCTTCGATGGCTTCTTCGCTAATATCTAATGTGTCCTGCATTTCGGCAGTTACAAGCACCGGTTGTTCAGGCGTTGGGGATGAAAAGAACACAAAATACCCTGCCACAATCACAATAATCGCTGCCACCGGGATTGAAAACACGGGGCGTAAAAAAACACTGTAAAAGGGTGCCTTTTTGGGTTGCGACCTACTCTCAATTTTTTCTTTTACGGTAGAAGAAAACGCTTCGAAATAACCCTGAGGGACTTTAAAGTTTTCCTCGGGTTTTGAGTTGCCTGTCAGCTTTCGTATATGTTCGTCATTCGGTTCCATTTGTGTATTTGATAAGTATAACAGCTTATGGTTTAATCACTTTCTAAAAATCTTTCAATTTTTTTTACGGCATGGTGGTACGATGCCTTTAATGCGCCCACACTGGTACCTAACACCTCGCTCATGTCTTCATACTTCATATCGTCATAATACTTCATATTAAACACTATACGTTGTTTTTCGGGCAGTTTCAGCAGAGCCTTTTGCAGCTTGCGCTCAATTTCATTGCCTGTATAATGGCTGCTATTGTCAATTTTTGAGCTTAACTCAGCTTCAACATCTACAAGCGGCAAAAAGAAGCGGGTGCGCTTCTTTTTCAAAATAGCCAAGGCCTCGTTGGTGGCAATACGGTACAACCAAGTGTACAGCTTACTGTCTTCTCTAAAATTTAAGAGGTTTTCCCACACCTTGATAAAGGTGTTTTGAAGGGCATCGTCGGTATCGTCGTGGTCAATTAAAATCTTGCGTATGTGCCAATACACCTTCTTCTCATATTTTTTAATAATGAGGTGTAGGGCAAGGCTGCGCGTGCGTTCGTCTTTAAACTGGCGCACCAGTTGCTCATCTTCGCTTATTTGGGGGTTTGCCTCGCTCAACTACGGTGTAAGGTTATGTACGCAATTTATCCTTTGCGTTGCAAAACCTTTTGTACGGCAGTTACCACATCAGGAGCATCCAATCCGTATTTTGTCATCAATGCTTCGGGAGTACCGCTTTCGCCAAAAGTATCTTTTACGGCAACCATCTCAACAGGTGCAGGGGTGGTGCGTGCCAATAACTGGCATACACTGTCTCCCAAGCCTCCGTTCATTTGGTGTTCTTCGGCGGTTACTACGCATTTGGTTTTTGCAACTGACTGTAAGATGGCAGTTTCATCCAAAGGTTTAATGGTGTGTATATTTATTATTTCGGCACTGATACCTTTCTCGGCCAAAATATGTCCGGCTTCGATACACTTCCATACTAAATGGCCTGTACAAACAATGGTTACATCGGTACCTTCGTTCAGCATTACTGCTTTACCAATCTCAAATTTTTGGTCGGGTGCAGTAAAGTTTGGCACTACAGGGCGGCCAAAACGCAAGTAAACAGGACCGTGGTGATTAGCAATAGCTATGGTAGCGGCTTTGGTTTGGTTAAAATCGCAGGGGTTAATCACCGTCATACCGGGTAGCATTTTCATCAGCCCAAGGTCTTCTAATATCTGGTGGGTAGCTCCGTCTTCACCCAAGGTTAAACCAGCGTGTGAAGCACATATTTTTACGTTCTTATCCGAGTATGCGATAGACTGGCGAATTTGATCGAAAACACGGCCGGTAGAAAAGTTAGCAAACGTTCCTGTAAAGGGTATTTTACCGGTGGTTGCTAAACCTGCGGCCAAGCCCATCATGTTTGCCTCTGCAATACCTACTTGGAAAAAGCGTTGCGGGAACTCTTTTTGGAAGGCATCCATTTTCAACGACCCGGTAAGGTCGGCGCAAAGGGCTACTACATTAGGGTTGGTTTTTCCTAATTCTAACAAACCTGCCCCAAAACCAGAGCGGGTATCTTTCTTGTCCAGTATATCGTAGTGTTTCATTTTTCAGTTACTGACTTATTGGTGAACCGAGGACTGCTGTAAAGCCCTCAGCTAACCCGTAAATTTTTAATTCAAATTAATATTTGTAGCTCCCCCTGATGTGATTTCAAACTCACGTTCAGAAGTAAGCACTGTTAAATTGGCCTTCATCGGCCTGAAAATCAACTTGTATTTACCAGGTTGCAACAATATGGTTTGTTTACGGTTTTTAGGGTCAAAATCGGCTACCCACTCAAAATTGTTGTTCTTATTCATGGTAAAAATACCCCCCGTAAACTCATTACCCAATAGTAAAATTAGTTTACCGGGCTGCGGAATAGTTACCGTAGTAGTAGTGCTTTGGTCTATCGACACGTTGTTCATGTACACGCGCGGTGTAGTAAGCACCTCTAAATCGTATTTGCCCACAATCAGCTTGCGTCGGGTATTAAACTCCTGCACGTTAATGGTTTCGGTTTTCCCGCCTTGCATTACGCGTGCAAATACGCGCTCATAGTTGGTAAGTCCGTCCATTTTCAGCATCAAATCTCCTTGCGGGGCATCCACAGCAATAATGTTGTGTTTGCCGGGCATCACCTCAATACCGTATTTATACACTGGCGGCAAGGTATGCACTACCATATCGTACTTATAACCGGGGTCGAGCACCAAGGTATCGGGCACTCCCCTGTCGTTCATCGTGTGTATGTAGTTATAAATTATTTTGTGGCTGCGCGAGTCGTAAAACGTCATGTTCACATTGGTTTCAGTCGCCCTGCCTTTTATATCCAGCAAGTTTACCTGAGCCGTTGTTGCGTTTAACGCTTGCGAAACTACCGTGCCCAAAATACTCTCAAAATCACCTTCGGTTTTGGCATCAAAATACCTGCCTACACACTCAAAAGCACCCGCAAAATTTTCATTACCGCCCACCCCGATAACAAACGGACGAAGCATTACGCCTTGTTTTTGCAAGGCTTCTGAAACAGCACAGGGGTCGCCGTCGCATTCTTCAATACCGTCGGTAATCAAAATAATAATGTTTCGCCAACCCGGTTGGTTGGGAAAATCATAGGCGGCCTGTGTAAGCGAATAGGCTATCAGTGTGGTACCGCTGGGCTTTATCCCTTGCAGTTTCTTTTTAATGTCTTCGGCATTGTCTTTCCCAAAAGGAACTTCTAAACGGGTGTCTTTGCAATTTTGGGCAGCTTTAGGGCTGGTATGCCCATACACACGCAAACCAACCTCAACAAAATCAAAGGTTTTAAGGCTGTCAACCATCTTACTGAGAAGGTTTTTAGCAACCGTCATACGATTGTCCTTCTCCATCTTTGCCCACATACTACCCGATGCATCCAGCAAAAACAAAATCCTTGTCTTTTTTTGCGAAAACGAGGGCAGCATAAATAGGCTCAGCAAAGCGGCCAACAGGTATTTTTTATATCCGTTCATCCTTTAATTTTCCGTAGTGTTCATTGTATCAATGAAAAAACTGTGCCTTTTATTATATCAGTTTACAGTTTTAAGTTTTTGGTTTACAGTTAATTTTACCTTAAGAGGGGATGCTTTGTAAACGTATTTAACTTACAACCGTAAACCCAAAACTCTTAATAATCACCAAACGTTTCAGGCAATTGTGCCAATGCGGCTGCCAATTGCTCATCGTTAGGAGCTATACCGTGCCATTTGTGGCTACCCATCATAAAATCAACGCCTGCACCCATTTCGGTTTTCATTACTATCATGGTAGGTTTGCCGTTAAAAGCCATCGCTTTTGCTTTTTCAAGTGTAGCTACCACTTCTTCCATCACGTTACCATCCATTTCAAGTATTTGCCAGCCAAAAGCTTCAAACTTCTCTCTAAGGCTTGTAAAGCCCATGATGTCTTTGGTGCTGCCGTCAATTTGCTGGCCGTTAAAATCAACCGCTACTATCAGGTTATCCACCTTGTTGTGGGCGGCATACATCACCGCTTCCCAAATCTGGCCTTCTTGCAACTCACCATCACCGCATAGGGCAAATACAAGGTTGTTCTCGTTTTCCAGCTTTTTGCCTAAAGCAATACCTGCTGCAACAGAAAGCCCCTGACCCAATGAACCGCTGGCAATTCGCACACCGGGCAAGCCCTCGTGGGTAGCAGGGTGGCCTTGCAAACGTGAGTTTATATTACGGAAAGTGCTAAGTTCTTTTACATCAAAATACCCGCTGCGGGCAAGCACTGAGTAGAACACAGGCGAAATATGACCGTTGCTCAGTACAAAAACATCCTGCCCCTTACCCGTCATATCAAACGGCTGGGGGGTATGTTGCATTACATCAAAGTACAAGGCGGTAAGGTAATCGGCGCAACCCAACGACCCGCCGGGGTGTCCCGACTTAGCTGCGTGTACTTGTCTCACTATATCTCGGCGCACTTGTGTGGCCATTTTCTTCAAATGCTCTATATCTCTCATGGCAGGATTTTTGCTGCAAAAATGGGCTTTTTAATTTTTTAATTAAAATTGCAGTAACATTTTAGGATAGAAACCTAACTTATGAACAATACAACTGAACTATATCTCTCGCCTGAAGAGGCTTTTTTTCCCGAAAAAACATTGCTGCGCCTTGCTGAAAAGCTGCGTATAGATGTTGATAAAATTTCTGATTGGAAAATCCGTAAAAAATCGATTGATGCCCGAAAAGCGAACATTATCGTCCGTTTGGTCATCGAATACGTGTTGAAAACCGACGGGGCAGGAAAACTTCCCGCTGTTCCCCTTTTTGAAAATCCTACGAATTATCACGATTGTACAAATGCCCCTCACGAGGTAATTATCATCGGTGCAGGCCCTGCGGGAATGTTTGCGGCGTTGCGCTTGCTTGAGGCAGGCATACGGCCCGTGATATTAGAACGGGGCAAGGATGTTAGAGAACGTCGCCGCGATTTAGCAGCCATCAACAAAGACCGTGTGGTAAACCCCGATAGTAACTATTGCTTTGGCGAAGGCGGAGCCGGTACTTACAGCGACGGTAAGCTATACACGCGCAGCAATAAACGCGGTAACGTTGCCAAAATATTACAGGTATTTGTAGAGCATGGTGCCGCTGAAAACATTGCCTACGAAGCCCACCCGCACATTGGCACCAATAAACTGCCCGATATTGTAGCTGCCATGCGTGAGACCATTATCCGTTTTGGCGGTAAAGTACTTTTTAATAAGCGGGTAACGGATATTATTCATCAAAACAACCAACTGCAACGAGTACAAACTGCGGACGGTGAAGAGTTTGTCGCCCGACATATCATACTGGCCACCGGACACAGTGCCCGCGATATTTTTGAGTTGCTTCATAAAAAGGGAATCGAAATTGAAGCGAAACCCTTTGCCTTGGGTGTGCGCATTGAGCATCCGCAAGAACTGATTGACCGTATCCAATACCACTGTGATGTGCGTAGTGAGTTTTTGCCGCCCAGCAGTTACAGTTTGGTGGAGCAAGTGAACGGCAGAGGAGTGTTTAGTTTTTGTATGTGCCCGGGTGGAATTATTGCACCTGCATCAACCGCACCGGGTGAGGTGGTGGTAAACGGCTGGAGCCCCAGCAAACGCAACGGTAAGTTTGCCAATAGCGGCATGGTGGTGAGCATTGAAGAAAAAGACTGGCAAAAATTTGCCAAACACGGACCCTTGGCCGCCATGTATTTGCAAGCTGAAATTGAACAACGTGCCTTTGTAAAAGGCGGCAGCAACCTTACCGCCCCAGCACAACGGGTAACTGATTTTGTAAATAAAAAAATATCCTCGTCATTACCTGAAACCTCTTACATACCGGGAGTAACCCCTGTTTCATTAGATGATGTATTACCCGCTGAAGTTGCCACCCGTTTGCGGGGAGGTTTGCAAGCCTTCGGCAAAAAAATGCGGGGCTACTACACCAATGATGCGGTGTTAGTAGGGGTAGAATCGCGCACATCCTCCCCTGTTCGCATCCCTCGTGACAAAGAAAGTTTACAGCACCCGCAAATAAGCGGTTTATATCCTTGCGGCGAAGGTGCAGGCTATGCGGGGGGTATTGTTTCCGCCGCTATGGACGGAGAACGTGTCGCCGAGGCTATTATCGGGGTTGTAACGGGAAAGTAGGATTTAAAATGTGCAACGGTTTTTTCCTCTTGCAACTCTTTGTTTTAAATGAAGGGAATACAACTCTACTAGTAACTGATGTGGGTTATGAAATCGGTTTTTCACTCGACTCCACTTTCAAGCTTTGTTTTTCTGATACTATTAGTAATACTGCTGTTGCGTACGAAATAAGTATGTATAATCGCTGGGGAGATTTAGTAATGCAATGTTGCAGTCTCAATGATTGCTGGGATGGAATAGATATCCATAAAAAACAGTTCCCGCCCTATGGCACTTATTTCTTTAACATCACAATTTTCTATACTGATAAGACTCCAGAGAAACATTATAGAAGGGTGTTTATAATCAATCAAGAGCCGAAAACTTAATCGGCGTGCCTACCCATCATCTTAAATATTCCAAGCTTACCGGTTGCATTTTGTTCTTGATAAATGCTAAATGTCAAATGCCGTCATTTACTTTTCATCCGATTATTGGATAAAACTTTACTAACCAAATGAAAAAATCAGATGAAAAACTTTAGTTTTGGGTTCAAATCAACCTTACCTATGAAAAAAATCCTCTTACTGGCTTTTGTTGTGCTTTCTTTTGGTGCCATAAAAGCTCAAACAGTATCAATAGCAAGCGAATTAGACAGTATGCAGAACCCAATTTACGGGGATGTGTTTTTGTTTGATGCTGTTGAAAGTACTCCTTTTTACATAATTGTTGACGACATAAAACCGGTTACCTGCAATAAAATGAAAGTGAAGGCATACTTTAGAGATTATGTAAACGGCTCAAGCGACGATGATTACTGGGTATACCAAGGTGAATTTGAATACCCCATAACCCCCGATTATTACGGTTACTGGATGGAAATGAATGCGTTTAGCATTGGTGAATACAAGGTTGAAGTGTTCGGCTACTTAAACAATACTTACCAAAGATACTTTGGTAGCAGTGAGATTACAGTATACTCTGAAGACGACTACTGGGATTACGGCTGGTGGTAAGCCACTACAAATACTTTTTACAACTAAGTCCGGTTGCTGTTGCAGTCGGACTTTTTTATTTAGCACTCAATACTGCCACTCTGTCAGCACTTGTCAGTATCATTACTATCCACGCTGACTAATTACTGCCGTTTCGCCCCAAATTGTCAGCACAAACGCAATGGCACTGCTATTGTAAAATGTATCCTGACTAAAAAACATTAACGAAATAAAATGGGAAAAATAATCGGAATTGACTTAGGCACAACCAACAGTTGTGTAGCCGTAATGGAAGGTAACGAGCCCGTGGTAATTGCCAACAGCGAAGGCAAACGCACCACTCCGTCCATTGTTGCATTTTTAGATAATGGTGAGCGCAAAATTGGCGACCCTGCCAAACGCCAAGCCATCACAAACCCTCAAAACACTATCTATTCTATCAAGCGTTTTATGGGTCAAACCTTCGATAACCTTAAAGAAGAAACTAAACGTATCCCTTACCAAGTTGCCAAAGGCGATAACAACACTCCGCGTGTTAAAATTGGCGACCGTTTATATACACCACAAGAAATATCGGCCATGGTACTTCAAAAAATGAAGAAAACCGCTGAAGATTTCTTAGGTCACGAAGTAAAAGAAGCCGTTATTACTGTACCCGCTTACTTTAACGATGCACAACGTCAAGCAACCAAAGAAGCCGGCGAAATTGCAGGTCTTGAAGTAAAACGTATCATTAACGAGCCTACTGCCGCTGCCCTTGCCTATGGTTTGGACAAACGCAGCAAAGACATGAAGATTGTGGTATTTGACTGCGGTGGTGGTACTCACGACGTTTCTGTACTTGAATTGGGTGACGGTGTATTTGAAGTAAAATCAACCGACGGTGATACCCACTTGGGTGGTGATGATTTTGATAACAAAATCATTGACTGGTTGGCTGACGAGTTTAAACGCGACGAAAACGCTGACTTGACTAAAGACCCAATGGCAATGCAACGTTTGAAAGAAGCTGCCGAAAAAGCTAAAATAGAGCTTTCAAGCACTACTTCAACCGAAATTAACTTGCCTTATATTATGCCTGTTGACGGTGTGCCTAAGCACTTGGTGCGCACCCTTACCCGCGCAAAATTTGAACAATTAGTAAGCGACCTTGTTGACCGTACCATTGCTCCTTGCCGCAGCGCATTGAAAAATGCAGGTTTAACAGTTAGCGATATCGACGAAGTGATTTTGGTGGGTGGTAGCACTCGTATCCCCGCTGTACAAGACGCTGTTAAAAAATTCTTCGGTAAAGAACCCGGCAAAGGTGTTAACCCTGATGAAGTAGTAGCTATTGGTGCTGCAATTCAAGGCGGTGTATTAACCGGTGAAGTAAAAGATGTGTTGTTGTTGGATGTTACCCCGCTATCGTTGGGTATCGAAACTATGGGCGGTGTATTTACCAAACTGATTGAAGCCAACACTACCATCCCAACTAAAAAAGCTGAAACATTTAGTACTGCCAGCGATAACCAACCCAGCGTAGAAATTCACGTATTGCAGGGCGAGCGTCCGATGGCACGTGATAACCGTACTTTGGGTCGCTTCCACTTGGATAGCATCCCTCCTGCCCCACGCGGTGTTCCACAAATTGAGGTTGCGTTTGATATTGACGCTAACGGTATTATGCACGTAAGCGCAAAAGACAAAGGCACAGGCAAAGAGCAAAAAATCCGTATCGAATCAAGCAGCGGCTTGAGCGAAGAGGAAATTGCAAAAATGAAACGCGAAGCAGAGGCGAATGCTGATGCTGACCGCAAAGCCCGCGAAGAAGTGGACAAATTGAACCAAGCCGACAGCCTTGCTTTCCAAACTGAAAAACAGTTGAAAGAGTACGGTGATAAAATACCTGCCGATAAAAAATCAGTGATTGAAGAAGGCTTGAAAGACCTTAAAATGGCGCACGCTAACAAAGACATCACCGGTATTGATGCTGCCATGCAAAAACTGAACGATGCTTGGGCAGCTGCCAGCCAGGATATGTACAATGCGCAAGGTGGTGCCGAAGGTAACCCCGGAGCAAATGCAAGTGCTAACGCAGGTGCAGGCGACGGTAAAGACAACGTAACCGATGTTGACTACGAAGAAGTGAAATAATATTATGTCAAAAGAACTTATTATTAATGGTTTAAGCATTTGGGTAACTGTTGAACCGCCTCTTGTTTACCAACAAGATCAGAATGCTTATATACAATCAGATAAATACTTATGTTTTTACAATCTTAATGACCCTAAAATGATTTTGGGTGAAATTATTAAAAATGAGCATGGTAAACCCATTTTGTTTGATTCTCCAGACGCAGCCGAAGAGTATGCAAATGTTTATTTGACGGAAAAATATAAATAGGATTTAGAAAAGCATAGCTTTGCCAGCCCCTTCAAGTTTTTGAAGGGGCTTTTTTATTGCCGACGAAGGTCGGCATCGCATTACCCATTCAAGGTTAACACAGAGTGAGATTCTGAAACAAGTTCGTTTGTTGTTTTAAAATTTACAATTAAAATGCTTGTAATCAAATTATTACATAATATTAAAATTTGTGTTTTTTATCTTGGGTACAACATAGGTGCAGCACCTCAGTTGTTTTGATAGAGCGGTTTTAACTCCAAAGATACGACAACGGTGAGTGCCATTTGTTCCTTTGGGTCGGGTTCTACCAAATAGCGAAGGCAGCAATTACTTCTTAAAATGGTTGCCGAACCATTGGGGTTTTCAGAGGTGGTTAAAATGTAGGCAAGCTGCTTGGTAAAGATTTCATTGCGAATATTGTTTGTGAAATCACAATTTGCATTTTTTGCAAATTATTCCCGCCCTTCTTGCAAAATGTACCATTTTGTTTCATAGGCATATCAATAGCTTGCCTGTATGAAACTACGAATACTACTTTATACTGCATTGGTTAGCCTTTTTCTATCAGGCTGTTCAGGTAAACGTTATAGCCACTACAGCTACTTCAAAAGAGATGTCAAAAAAGAAAACCGAAAAACAGAAAAGAGAGTCAGACCCAATAAGCTGACAGACTATGCACCGATTGCTAACACAGATACATTACCCATTCGTCAATCACAAAATCAAGAGGTTAAGGATAGTATTGTTATTTCTTTCACTTCGTATTATCATGGCAGAATAGAAAAAAGAGAAACGGTCAATACCTCCCATTCCTTCCTGCCCAACACTTCAAAAGAAAAACAAGAGGCAAATAACAGGGAAACAATTAAAGAACGTAATAATAGACATCAACAAAAAAGCCCTAACACCTCCGAACAGGAGAAAGAAACCCACTGGCTGGCATATTTCTCTTTTGCTTTAGGGCTGGCAGCACCATTATTGGTGTGGGGTTTCCCTTTTTCGCTGTTTAGTCTCATGGGGTTTGTTTTCGGAATGGTTGCGTTCATCGCTGCAATAGTTGCTCTTGTAAAAATCTCTAAGCACTCAGAAGAATATGACGGAACTGTTTTCGCAATATTGGGAATGGTGTTCTCTATGCTTGGAATGATGCTTTTTATTATTCAACTAGCCAGCATATTGTTATTAATACTTATTCTTTTATGATAAGTTTAATAGACAAGACAAGCCCGACAGACTAAATGAAAGGCAAAAAAAATAGCCGCGCCTCCCGACGCAGCTATTGGCTTTTAGCTATCTATTGCTATTGGAGTTGATTTTATTAATTAATGATTAAGGATAATAATAGGTTCCGTGTAAGTATTACCGTTAGCGGTAATAACAACCGTATAAGTTCCGGCACTTACGCCTCCTATGTATATCGTCCTGTTGTTGTTGCCAACACTCAGCGACCCTAATGAATAAGTACTAATCATTGGATTACCCCAAGTATCCAATATATCCAATACTGCCGTTGAGGTGGCAAAATTCATATCCATATCCACGGTGATAAAATCCACATCCGCAGGGTTGGGTGATATAGTGAACTCTAAAGAGTCAATGTGCGGTGGAGGTTCGGGTAACAGGTTTAATAAGAAGTTAAAGCCGCCATCGGGTTCATATTCTTCATAGCCAATAGGTGCGGAATGCTGCACAAAGCTAAACATCTGCTGTCCTCTGTCCTCGTCCATAACCGTTTCTTCGTGTAATCGGAATTGGAAATGTGCCCAACCCCACTGTCCTGCCTCAAGGGTAATATTATCAAGGAAAAACCCATCGTCTGTTATCACAAAAGTATTTCCATCCATGTTGAATCCTTCCCCATTGGAGCCGCCTTCCTCCCAAGCATTGTAAAGCATCGGGTCAAGTTGCACTACGTAATACCCCAAATCCCAAAAATTAGTAACAGGGTTCTCGATTGTCAGCCTGATTTTACGTTGTACAGGCCATTGGTTACCCATGCGCAATATCCATTCGGGCGTTGTCTTGTTAAAGCCGATAGAATCATACACTTCCGTGTTGCGGGTCACAATGTTGTTATTGTTAATCATATTTTCACCAGTTGGGATTATTTCAGGGTATGTCATACCAAACGGGGTATCGGGACAAGTTACTATCCGGGACAATACACACAAGGGGTGCGAAATATTATTGCTGCCAAAATAAGGGGATTGTGCGTACCATCCAGGGTAGGGTGGAGACCATTGAAATTCATATACCTGCGAAGACCCCGTTGTCAGATTAGAGTCGGTGTATGCACCAATCTCACCGCCCATCGGGTAGCGTTTCATGGTAATTGAGTCATAAAACCCATTGTTTATGGTGTCGTAGTGCCAGCTTAACGGCCACTGTTCGTAAAACCCGCCCAATGTCCAATAGGTTTTTACCTCAAAACGACCACTGGTTTGTGTACCCTTGTTCCGTACCCTTGCGTTTAAGTAGTTCCATCCACTGTTCATAAACTCGGGAGACCTATGGGTAGAACAGCCCTGAGAAGGCCAGCAGTTCCATAGGTCTGGACTGCCCCAATAATCGCGGGCAGTGTCGATGTTAGGTTCTGCACCTGTGTCTGCCGCTCCGTCTTTTGACCATAAATCAATTTGGGTAATTACATTAATCGTCGCTGAATCACTGGTTTCGTTGAGACAAATGGTAGGTGCTACGCGATACAAGTTTTTATGGTCACAAGCTGTAACATTTCGAACTACTAATGTATCATTATGCCCACTGGGGATAGTGTCCCACGAAAGACCGTTGTTAGTGCTTTGATACCATGTATAATAGGGTTTAAATGCAGTACTGGTAACTGTAAAAATCGCACTGTCTCCCTCCAATACGGTTTGGGTTTGCGGGTGGTTGGTAATACTTGGATTTTTTTCAATTAAAACATACGCGGTATCGGAAACAAGGGCACCGCAAGGGGTACTGACGGTACAGCGGTATTTTGCACTATCGTATGCTGTGGTTGTCGGCCAATCACGAATAGTGTCGCCTATATAAAACAAGTAATTCCAACCTGTAGCGTTTTTAAACTGGAAGTTCCATGTTGAGGTTACTGTTACTCCCGGGGGTGTTTCTACACCAATGGAAAATTCTCTCCAACCTCCGGGACAGGCTATTGAGTTCTGTGGTTGGCGTTGAATATATGCACGGGGTCTGTAGATGATTTTTTCAGAATTGCTGGTAAATTGACAATAGCTAAGTCTATGTTTTGCTACCCGACGATACCATAGGGTGGTATCTTGAATAGAACCCGAAAGCTCTTGTAGGGTATCACCTGCATTTGTGATGTTCCATGTTACCCCATCACTGCTGTATTGCCACTGGTAGGAAACTGTACCTATGTTTGATGTAGTTACATTGCCCAAAATATGTAATGGTGTTCCTGAACACAATGCTGTGTCAGGCCAAATAGTGTTGGCACTTAGAAAAATTGGGGTGACAGCCAGTGTATCTGTAGCAGTACAAGTATTGTAGAAGTTACTCATATTCAGAACAACTTTACCTGTGTTTGCATACCAGTTTACCGCAAGAGTATTATTGTAGCCAACCATAGATGCGCCATTTATTACACTCCACGAATAGGTATTTTTATCATCGTAGTGAGTTATGGTATAGTTAACAATACTGCTGTCAAGTACGCAGGCGGTGTCCTCATCCTGTATTTTGGAACGGATACCTATAAAAATGTCTTTTTGTACGGTTTGTGTGCCGTTGATTTTGAGGGAAACGGTATATAAGCCTGTATCTCCGTATGTGTGATTAGGCTCACGCAATGATGAGCTGTCGCCATCGCCAAAGTGCCACTTATAAGAGGTTGCACAACATTCGTTGGGACGGAAGCGGACGTTAAAACAAGTGCTGTCTATGCGTACGAAATCCAATGGGATTTCTGAGGGTAGTTTTGCATCTACGTTGTTGGGTAATCCTTCTGAACATTCGCCGCCTAAACCTCCTACCGACAACATAGGACCGTTATCGGTAAACCCGCATTTGTTAGGTTCTGCGCTGGTTACCACTTCATCAGGATTATTTATGACCGTCAATTGACCTACCCCTAAACGGCTTACGTAGATTTTATTGTCAGGTGCGAGTTGCAAGGCCATGTAATAGGGGTTGTAATACGTTAAAATTTCTTTTGACGCAGTTAAGGTGTCAGGGTTTAACAAATCCACCTGCACTAACTTAGATACATTGTCATTTATTCTTTGAAGATGATAATATACGTTGCTGTTTGGACTAAAAGACCCGCTCCAAAGGGCACCTGCACCCATAGTTGTTGCAGGTATTTTACTGTGAATTTTGACCGTAGCATTTGATTTATCAAAATCAAATATATAGGGAGGTACTGCAAGTCTTGTACCGTCAGGAGAGGCTTTTAAGCCACCTCTTGTTTCAACGGTATAGGGTAAGACACTATGAAACGAAAGTCCTAAACTGTCTAAAGAATACACCACCAACTTCGAATAATTTGGGAATTTTGGTGTATAAGTCAGGACAGAAACATCGCCTACAATCACCCAATAATCTTTACCGTTACATTTGGGAATAGCGGTAATAATTTCCCCAACACTATGAGTGCTGTCCCCTTTGAAATATATGTTTACAGAGCCGCTCGGAGCCGGAACAGGAACATTTCTATAGTTGGTATCAATGTTCCCTAACCCTGAGTTTACTGTGGTGTCATAAATTGAATAATGAAAACCTGTTAATTCAGATACGGTAAAGATATAGTATTTGCTTTTATTGCCCGGCATAGGAACTATTACACCGCCTTGTGAAGCATCCCCGAAACCGTGTAAAGGCCCGTTGGAGACTCTTGCATAATTTCGGTTATATACATCTACTTGGGGTTGATAATTAAATAAAGAGTCGAAATTTGGCCTTGCGGCAGCATAAAACAACAAACGGCCATACGGGTTGCTGATTCCATAAGTACCTTCTTGTGTGTTGACGTTTATAGGGTCTCTAAACTTTGGATTTAAATCCCTAATTGCACCAGCAGTAGTAAAATTTAGTCCCGCAAAATTTCCGAAATACCAGTTGGCGTGTATGCTTTGCAAAGGAGTGCCACAATTTTTTTTCTCAATAAACCCCGTGCGACCAAAGGTGATGGTATCGTTATTACTGCCGAATATTACTTTCAGGGTAACCGTATATCGGTTATTTTGGCTAAACGTATAACTATATATGTGGTTGTTGGTAAGGGTGGTGTCTTTTACCACACTGCCAGTACTATCGGCTATTATCCAACGGTACTTAGTGCTGCCTGTGTATTGGTAGGCAGTAAAGGTAACCACTTCTGTCAAACACAATAAGTTGTTGCTGGCCGTAAAAAATGCGCTGCCCATGCAGCAGCTCAGTTCTTTGGTATTTACGTTTAGGGGGCTGCCTAAGTAACTGCGCGGCCCTTCCAGCGTACTGTGCATTACCTCTATTTGGTTGGCGGTAAAATTATTTTGGCAGGTATCTTTGGCGTAACTCATGTAGTTCTCCAAATTTTCGTCAATGCTCAGGTGGTAGGTGGGGCACGAATTGGTGTGGTTGACGGTAGGACAGTTGTTTAGCTGCGGTTGGGGGCGGGTATCGCAGCAATTATCCCCCTGTGAACCACAAGTGGCAGCGGTATTTCCGCCATTGCATCCGCCCTCAAAAGTGTGAAGTAACCCCAAATAATGGCCTACTTCGTGTACCAATGTGAACCCCCTTGAATAAGAGACCAGCGTATTGCAGCCTGTGGTGCAGGTTTGTGCATTGCCAAAATAATTGTAGCGTACCACTACCCCGTCAGTACCGTTTTGGCCGGGGTAGATGGCATTATACCCTGCATACCCTGTAGATGCCCCAGCATCAGTAAGTATGTCTTTTACCACATAAATATTAAGGTATTGGACGGGGTTATAGTAGGCCAGTTGGGCAAGGCGGCCTATTTGCAAGGTTAGCCTATTACTTGTATTGTTGCCTGCTATACGGTTGATACCGTTAAATGAAGTACCGTTGGGTCGTTTTTTGGCCAAACAAAACTGTATTTCGGTACCGCTAAATGCGGTATTCAGGATGTCTATTTGATGTTGTACTTGTGCATCGGTAATGTTGGCTGCATTATCCGTAGTATCAATATGCACCACAACAGGGATAATAAAGCGGGCAAGATTGCAGCCTGCCGAAAGGTTGTTACCGCTACCGCTACCGGGGTTAAACCCTGTATTGATATCGTTTTTGTGTTGGCGGAAGTGCTGAACACGGTTACCAATGGCTTTTTTCATCAGGTAAAAGCCTGTGTCTTGGTTGGTGTAGTGGGTTTGAAGCCATTCGCTGGCGCAACTCTCGGTTTGCGCGCGCAGCAAGCCCGTGGTGAGCAGTAGGCACACTACTCCCACCCACGATAAAAATCTGGTCATAAGCTGTTGTTAGTTAGTTGTGTATGATTTGTTTGTTTAAGTAGGTGTTTCCTAAATTGTCGGTAATTTTAATCAGGTAACATCCTGCACGGTTAAGTCGAACGGTTAATTGCGGGTCTGAGATGGTATTTTGAAAAAATACTACTTGTCCCAAAGCGTTTATAACGGATACCGAATAAACTAAATATTGTTGGGTTTTAATAATAAACTCACCCGACGAAGGATTGGGATAAATGGTAAAAGAAGAATGTTCAATGTCTTTAATCCCTAACCCGGATACCCCGAAATTATCGGAAGTATTGCTACATCCCTTATCATTGGTAGCTGTCAGTTTATACGTGCCGTTTTGGGTGATTTTTATGCTTTGTGTATTGCTGTGAGGCTGACCGTTGTAATACCATTGGTAGGTGGCGGCACTGCTGTCGGTATATAGGGTGTCGTTGGATTTACGGATGTTGGGTTTACCTATGTAACTAAAAGTTACTTTGGCGGTATCGGTTACATAACAGCCTTTGGTATTGTAAGCTGAAACTACATAAATGCCTGTTTTGTAAACGGTGTAGCGGCTGGTGTCTTGTCCTTCCAGCCACATGATACAGCGGTAATTATCGGGTATGGAAATGGTGTAAGAAGATTGGTTGCACAAAACGGTATCGCGTTTGGCTATCAAAGGCGGTTCTATTAAAACTTCTTTGGTTACTGTATCGGCAGTATTTATGATTAGTTGCACTTTGTAAGTTCCTGTATCGGAAAATGTAAAAGATGGATTGGAAAGAGTTGAACTATCAATAAGGGTGTTTTCTTTTATCACCAGCCATTTACTGAAGGTGATGGGAACGGTTGATTTCTCAGTAAACTGCACTGTATTATTAGTGCAGTTGGTTTGATAAGTGAAATCTATTTCAGGGGTATGGAAATAGGAGGTGATGAAATTTGGTAGATTATATTCTGCTCTTTTACCTCCAAGCCCTTGTGAAGCATAGGCAAAATAGGAACTATCTCCCAAGGAGTCTGGTCGATTAATTACACTTAAGGTGGATGAATTTATAATGTCTAAATATATTTTCCCATCAGGAGCAAGTTGCACCCCTCTTAGATTTTCACCTGAACTGGTATAAATTATTTTTCTTTTATTGTTTAAGCTGTCTTGATTTTGAAGTGATAAGTCGTATTGGTATAAATTTTTGTTTCTATCTGTGACATAAAGGAAATTAGAAGTTTTAGAAAACTCTCCAGCGTAAGACAAAAATGTATTTGATATAGTATATTGAAAGTTTAATCGACCAGTTACTTTATCAAACTTAAAAAGTTCATGTTTTAGTGGAAACCCAAATACTGAGACATCAATCCATTTCCCATTAACTGAAAATTTCATAGCACCTTGAGCATTTGTAATAAAATCAGTAGAATGAATTGAGCCAACATTGCTAATTACAGGACATTCCTGAATTCCCATTCGAGTAATCAGATGTGCAAAAAATTTATCTGTTCCAAACTCATGTGAAAGTATCCAAATATCCTTGCCATTTTCGTGATGGGTAGCGGTTAACTTTTCACACACAGGGGTTTGCAGTAAGATGTTTTTTGTGGTTACACTGCCCAAACCGTTATCAAGGTTTAAATTGACAATATTATAACGCAAACCGTTAGCTTGGCCAACGGCATCTGTAGTAAACACATAAAACAAACTGTCATTATCAGGCTGTGGGATAATGACAGAGGATTGTGTGGCGTCCCAACTGCCTAATAAACCATCGCCGTTATCCATTATCTGGTGGTTTTTGTTCCAAATCTTCTCGCCATTGGTATAAAACAGCAAGTTGCCGTTGGTATCGCAAATAGTGGCACAGCCCTCAACTGTATTCATCGCACTGTTGGTAAGTGGTGTTGGAGGGTCTGTATTAAAATTTATCCCCGCATTTTGCCCAAAGTACCATATAGCGGTGCGTTTTATGTCTTGGGAAAACACACTCAATGAATGTAGTATAACGAGTGTTAAAAGTATTGTTCTAATCATCCTTGAAAGTATTTTGATTAAGAAATTTTTGTTCCTCTTAATCTGTGTGCAACTATACAATAGATACATTTTTGTTCTGTTTCTGTTGTATTGTTTTTATGTATTCGATAAAACTCAAAAAGGGTATGCACCCTTTGCTGATTGCGTTAGGAGGTTCGGCGAAGAACCCAACACGGCAATAGCATTGAGCAACATACCCTTTTTTGAGGGTATGTCCTCGGATGCCAGTCCGCCGTGTTATTAAATTTTCGCCGATTTCCTAACAGGGACTATCATCAGGACACGTTATATGTTATCCTTATTGACTAAGTTTTGATGTTTCTATTAACTATCTTGGTTACAAAAGTAGCAAACAACAGCCCGTTTCACAATAGCCAACAACACGTTGTTTTTAGAAACATACTTTCAATAATACTTGTATAAAGAGCGTTGAGTTTTGTGCGATAGCACACAAGCATCATTTAAGCTGTACAAACTTTAATAATGTGTTTTGTAAATGATAGCGTTAATTAACCCTTTTTAATGTCCATAAAATGAAACTCAAGTGTAAAGTGAACTACATGAATAAGATGAGTATCAAAATGGCCAAAACAAAAGGGGGGCGTATGTGGGGAATGAGGAATAACAGGCTTGTGGAAACTTCATCAGAAACCAAAAACGTCGTGTTGAGGATTTGCAACAACGTGTTGTTGGGGTTTTAGAATCGTAATAAAAACAAACACAAGTGTTACCTTGAATATCTGATTTTATAAACTCCTGTTTGAAGTTCCTGAACGGTTTTGATGTTTCCTCTTTGAGGTGCAGACTCTTCATATAAAAGTTGCGGATCCTCATTTATATTGAAGCTAAATAAAAGAAACCTACGCTCATTGGTACTAGTGTTTGTAATGATACAAGCGAAGCCTGGTAACAATGATGTGTTATTTAACCCGTTAACATACATAACTGTATTGTAATACTTAGTTGATGGGGCAGCAAACAATTGCCATATATTACTTTCAGCCATACCACTATCATACTCATCTCTCAATTTACTCATTAATCCATTTGATTTGTAATAACTTAGCAGTGCTTTTTTTTCCCTTGTGGACTTCACAAGCAATCGAGCTGTTTTATTAGCAAATATTCCGTCTAGAAGGTAAAAGTCTTCCTTGGTGAGCAGGTAATTTGCAGATAAATAACCTTTAAGGTCACCTACTTTACAATATGCTACTCCGCTATTTATAGACACTACTTCGACAGAATCGGCATAGAAAATGTTTCCAATAATATTATCAGGGCTAATGGTATCTTCAGATTCTCTAAGGTTTAATACCTCCGCACATGAAAACATTGTAATACCTCTTGAAGGGGCCGATCTTCTTGTGGTTTGTAACACTACAAAAACAAAAAAAACACAACAAACGGCAATGTATATTTTCGTAAGGGGTATTTTTTTCCTGTTTTTCACTAGCTCTCCAGCATCAACTTTTTCGTTATCATAATTTTCCTTAGGAATGCTTTCCGGCTCTTTAGTTAGTACATTATCATTATTAGCGGTTTTAGAAACTTTTGTTTTCTTCTTTGGTACATTTGTTTCTTGTTGAGCAATTAATTCCCAGTTAATGGAGGCATCTACCTCCTGTATCAGTTTACTGAGTTTCCTGCCATCAATCCCTATATGATGAGCATAATTGGTAATTTCTTTGTGGGCTCTTAACTTTAAATCGCCCCTGTTTTTTAGAAGCGTTTCTTTAATCAGCTCCTTTAAGCTTTCGATGGTTTGCATTAGCAATTGTCAATTATCTAAAACTTATCACAGCAGGAACCGTTATTATCCATTTATTGCCCTGTAACTTCAATTCGCCAGGCTTTTCTGTTACTATGCCTTGTTGGCTATTAGGTTCCGTATCGTATTTGCAGGTAGTCCCTAAAAAAAATGCAGCGTTTGATAACGCATAACGTTGAATAGCATTATCGCTTGAGACTTTATAGCTTGCGGTGTTTGAAGAGGTAAGACTTATTTCAAATATTGCTTCGCTGTTGCTTTGATTTAATAGGCTTCCGACTGAAAAACCGTCGCCCTGGTCAGCATAACTGGCGTATTTTACTCTACTTTCAGGCTTTTGAGTTGAGACTGACTTTTGTTCATCAACAATTTGTGGCTGCTTGCTGATGTAATTTTTTTCTCGTTCGTTTTTTAATTCGCTTTCCAAGTGAGTAATGGTAGCGTCCATTTTTTTCTTTTCAGCTTCCAATAATTTGTTCTCTCTCTGTAGTTCAGCTATCGCATCTTTATGCTTCTTTGTAAGCTTCTCAACATTTCTGTTATGTGCTGCTGCCTTTTTTTTATTGGTTAGGAAACTAACCATCAACACCAATAAGGAGATTACAATGCACGCAGCAAGGGAAATATTTTGCCAGGCACTCAAGCTTGATAAAATACCATCTTCTTCATTATCGCTTTCAGCCTTACTTATTTCATCAGTATCTCCATCTCTTATTGCGGATTCTTGTTCCAATGGTTGTTTAGATTTTGTAAGGGTATTAAGCCTATTTATGATGCTGTCAAGTTTAATGTTATAGGGCTCATAACCTATTAATTTTTGGCGTTCTTTCTTTTCTCCATCAGCAATTTTATAATGAATTTTCTTTCTGAAACTTTCTACTGAAGCCATCCAACCTGCTTCACTAGTATCAAGAGATATTTTTTTCCATTCATTTATCAAATCAGGTACTTTAGCCAACTTGTTATCGTCTGCATATTTTTTTAAGGCTGCATAATCATTTACATTACAGTTTATACAAGTACCTTTAACTTTTCCGAATGTTTTTGTGTCTGTGGCCAAAAAATCAACTGTCGCACGGATTATTTGGTATTGAACACTGTCTAAAGTCTGTTTCGATGGAACTTGGCTGAACAGTGTGTTTGCACCTAATAGTATTATAGTTAGTGGTATTAATCTTTTCATGATAGCGTAGCTTATTTCTTTACGATTTCTTTTGATAAGCGGTATAATGAGTCTTTCAATGCAAAAAAGAAAAGAGACTCCGGCAACTGGTTTGTTTCGTCCAGCTTTTTAAGGTCATTTAATACCTTTTTAAAACTGTCGTAAACTAAGCCTTCCCCATTAAAGGCATCCCCATTCCATTTCAAGTCTTCAAATACTTCTTTGGGGGTTTTAACTTTAAAATCGGCTAAAAAATCAACTATTTCTTTATTCGTTAGGGTCTTTTCTAAAAAAGTATTCAGATTGTTTAATACGGATATATTAAGTGAGCTACCTGCCTCAACTGCATCAGCTACGCACAATACATTATTTCCATGATTAACAAGTTGTTGGGTTAACTCAATATCAGTTTCTGGATTGAAGCCGGGATGGACAAACTCAACAATATTTTTAAATTTATTAGTTTCCTCTTCACTTTCCAATGAGTAAAGTACCGAGCCATTGGCCGTTATTTCTTTTGGGTTGTTATTTAAGTGTATTTTAAAACTTCCGGGCAGCGGTTGCTTAGTGTAGGACTTAAATAACAACTTCGTAAATTCTTGCAGTTCGTTTTCGTCACCACCGCAAATCAGTTTTATGTATTGACTTCCTTTTCCTGTAAATGATAAATAGCGTGGCAAAGGATATTTTTTTAGCTCAATCACCTGTACAATGTGATACACAATTGCACTATAATGAAGATAAAGTACTATCGAAAGATTGGGGTTACCGATGGTGATTGAATCACTGAACTTAAATTTATCATCGTATTTAAACAACAGACTAATTAAATCATCAGAACTAAGATTGCTATCGTCTTTAACCCTCTTAAAATACTTAACTTCTTCAGGGTTTATGTTGTTGGCTTTTTGATAATTTAAATAGTTTTTAATAAAGCCATTGTCCTTAAGTTTACTTTTATACCCCCCGCCCCACAAATCGCTTCCTGCAAACTTAAACGAAGTGGTTAAATACTTGTCTTCACGGTTGCCTGATGATTCCATAAACATCATTATATCCGTTGTGCCTCCGCCTATATCAATGTTAACTACGTTTGCAGTACTTTGAATATCCGCCTCTGATTTTGTAAGGAAAAAATAGGGGGAGATTGACTCTGGGATTGGTGCAGTTAATACTGCTCCACTTCTTCCAAACACTTCACCAAAAGCTTCTCTCAAAGTATTGTTTAAGGTGGCTCTATTTCCTCGCTCCATGCTCAACGGCACAGACCAAACCACCTTTAAATGGTCTAACCTTGCGTTATTAATAATGGCTTTAGCTTTAATTTGCAATAGCAATTGTTTTAAGAAAAACTTGACACGGCTTTTATTGGTATCGTCGTTATTATTTTCCAACAACCATTTAAGATTTGTAGTATAGTTAATGTTTGTAGCTTTTCTTTCGTCAGCATCAATGTAATAACCAATATTAATATGGCTAAACAAATCGGCTTCTGATTTGTCAACACTGCTAAAGGCTATAACTTCACAGGAGGCCGTTTTAAATGGAAATGAAATTGTTAGTTTGCTTTGTGAGCTGAAGACCGGCGGAACAAATTCTCTGCGCAATGTTAAGTCAATGGCAGGAAACTGATAGTTATACTTAAATCCTAAATCACTGCTTAAAGCAGGCTGGTTAAGTAATACCATTTGTTGATCGGTATCATCTACTTCAAAAGGTTTTGGCAACGCCTCATCATTCTCCTTATAGGCAATATGCGTGTTAGAAGTTCCGAAATCAATAGCAAAAGTATAGGCCTTGGTAAGGTTATTTCTACCAAATGTTCTGTTACTAAAATTAGGAATGATAAGACCTTTACATGTATCACTTATGCCAATAGCATACTCAAGCTCCATGTAATCAAAGGCTTCTTTAACCATATAATACTTGGAGGTTGCAGTTGAATCGTTGGTGTTTACATCAGTTTCTGTAGAGCGTTGGTGAGTTTTTGAAGGAATTGTTGCCGACGAAGAGTGTAAAACATATTTATAAAAATCAAGCGATTTTATTTTTGAATTCTCTTCACGTTCAGCCAGTAATATCGTGTAATCATTAAGGGCTTGTAGGTTAGGGTCTGTATCGTTTATCTGATAGAAAGGAAAAATACCGATACCGGCTCTTAGCTGTACAATATCATCACTTTGTCTTTTGTATTCTTTCGTGAATAGAATATTCTCAACTCCTTTTTTATTCCTGATTGGGATTTTTAAGTTCACTTTAACTTGTTCTTCCCCAACATGTATTGAAAGTTGGCTTTTCAAATCTTCAATCCTGAAAAAATCGAAATATTCTTTTTTGATGGGCAACAGATATTTAAACTCGCCTTGAAAACCGGTGAAAAATTTTGAAGAGTTAATCGCGTAAGGTAGCTCTATCAATACATCTTCAATAAAATCATCAACGGTTATAAAAGGATAGTTAACAGTAGATGATAAGCCAAGCGGAAGTCTTCTTTCAAACAGTGGAATGTTTTTGTGATAAAACTCTTTCACCCTGTTATTTGAGTTCCAAGGAGAGTTCCTGTCCATATAATCCCCCTGAACATTCATATTATCTACCAATACCAGCGGCGGGTAAATTTTATAGCTATTGCCTCCAAATTCTTCCGTAGCATATTTTTCAACGGTTGCACTAATTATAAAATCACTGTTGTTTTTTATCCGTTCTCTAATATCCTCTTGCTTTTGGTGATAAAAGTAAATGCCATTAACGGTAAGCAGCTTGTTGTCTGCATTGGTTCGTATTTTTTCATAATCACCGTCTAATAAATTACCCATGGTGGTTTGCCCTTCTTCTGATCCTCTTTGGACTCCGAATTCGTTTCGCCACGAAGGAAAGTGGGTAGTAATGGTTTTGTTGATATATGCTCTTAGTCCCTCAGCTTTGTTAAATGCCGTAGGATATTGTAGCAGCAGCTTGTATATGTATTTTACAAACTCTTTATCCCTTTCGTGCAGTGCCCTGTAATCGTTATCAAAAAACACATCACCGTCCATACTTTTTGGCACATTGGCAATAACACCGTCGGAAATATAACGTGCCCAGTTGGGCGAGGTAAAAAACATAGTGAGGGGCGATGTAGCGCCTAACAGTTTCTGCTCATAATAGATTAGGAAGATGCTATCAGTGCCTGAAAATTTATCATCGAAAAATATTTGCTCTAACGATTTTGCCAGCAGATAATTGGGATGGCTTTCCCCCTTGGATTTTAGGTTCTCTATATTTTCGCGTACTCGCCATTCTTTAAACCATATTTTTTTCCCGCGTCCTATTTCTTCGTCGTGTATGTTAAATAACAGTTGCATCACATCGAGCATATCTGATACCAATTGATGATAGATGGTTTTACCTTTTAGGTTATCCTTGCGGTCATCGGCAACAATTCTAAATGCGGTATCAAACAACTCCATACGCGCCAGTGGTGACGGGATGGAGGTTCCTGCTTTTGCTGCCCCTCTGGTAAAAACAATATCCTCAACATCAAAACTGGTTTCGTCAATTACAGTGCTGGGTGTCCAGCATTTTATTTCGTTGG
This sequence comes from Bacteroidota bacterium, assembly GCA_008933805.1. Lineage (NCBI taxonomy): Bacteria > Pseudomonadati > Bacteroidota > Bacteroidota bacterium. The sequence continues at coordinate 25,928 of WBUH01000019.1, read as the reverse complement.
GGTTATACCCGTTATATTTTCTAAATACGTGCGTTGTCATGGTGGTTATTGATTAGTGTGCCATCGTAGGCAGTGGTTTTACTTTATCAAAACAGGCATCAGCAATTGCGTTCATGAGCTTTAAGAACCTTCGTGCTTTTTCTCCATCAGGGATGTTCTTCTTCAGTTCGTTTTCAATCTTTCCAAGATTGTTTTTGAGATAAGCTTCTGAGATTCCCCTATTAATGATTGAGGTCTCTATTTGTTTTCCTCTTATCATTGAGTTTAAGTCAAGGTCTAAGTTAAACGGCTGGAACTTTCGTTCGTTATCCGCCATCTCCTTCAACCATTGTTTATAATGGTTGAAAAACCAAGTGAGATTTTGGAAAAATGCATCGCCATTGAGCCTACTTCCCAACTCCAATTCCTTAAAAAAAGCTTCCGATTTAAACTCAGGTATTTTTTCAAGGTATACCTTCATTGCATACGAAAACAAAGTCAACGGTTGCAATACAGTTTCTCTGGTTCTATCGTAAAAATTGCGTATGTCTATATGGTCTCCGGCTTTTATGCCAAAATCGAAGTACTCTGTCCGTTCCTTTGGCTTAAACGATTCGTGTGATTTGTTTACGAAATCAACAATGGCAGTGGCTCCCAGCATTTCTACCAAGTGAGCGTTGTTTTGTTGCTCAATACCCCCTTCTTTGTTTTCGTATTGCTTAAGTGGTTTGTCCCACAACTGGTAAAAGCAGTTTATCTTTCCTCTTAAGTAGCGAGAATAATAAGTTAGTGCAGCTTCGGTTTTAGAATTAAACCTGTCCGAGTTTATAGCACTTTTTTTATTATCGGTTACATTAAAGTAGGGCATGATGGTGAGTGCTCCAAATACATTGTTTTTTATGCGGTCTTCGGCCTGAAGCAGGCGCACCAATTGGGGGAAGCCGGAAGAACCTGTACCGCCAAATATGGAGCTCACAATAAAAATCCTATCCTGCTCGCCAATGCTTTTTAATACAAACTGAAACTCTTTGGTGTTGGCAAGGTTGTTAAATACTACACAGCCAATATTGGGATTGCCTTTAAAGCCCAAATCAAGCCTAAGATTAAGTTCCGTATGGCTGTAATTTGGATGATCCGGAGGGGTATTGTCATACAACGCCTCCAAAAAATCCATTGTAACATCATTCACCAACTCTTCATTAGGGTCAATGTATCGCAAAAAGGTAGTTTCAAGGTTGTCAAACTGTAGTTGAAAAGAATCGTCCAGCCGCTCTCTTGTATTTGTTTCGGGCATCAAGGAACTAAGGGTATTGAGGTCGGCATTAAAGAAACCTTCTTTAATCTCCTCACTGCTACCATATCCCTTTTCTCTAATGTGTTTATAAGTAGTAAGTGCTTTTAATGTGCGGCTGGTGTCTGCATTTTTAGCATCTACATCAATAATAATGGGAATAATTTTATTGGTGTTTTCCAATTTGACACCTGATGCCAACAGCATGGTGAGTGAACGCACAATACGCGCTCCGGTACCACCGATACCAAAAACAAATGTATTAATAGCCATAGTGTATTAGTTAGTAATGATGATTAAAAAGGTGTGTGTTTTGAAAAAATTGAAAATCGTTTTAGTAGCAATGAGAATAGAAAAAACCAAATAATTGCAAACAGGGCATTGAACATTGCAAACCTTACCATGTAGGCATCAAAAACCTCAGCCTGTGTGGCTGATTTAGCTTGCTGCAATGCCAATAGCCCTGTTACAACCAAAACTATCAATAAACTAACTATCCAATGTTTGAGGTGGCAAAAAATAGCCTTCCAGCGGCCAATGCCCAGATAAAACAAGATGCCCACTGCTAAGGCAATAATTATTGTAAACAATCCTACAGAAAAAAACACTTCATCCTCATAAATAGGGTCGTCGTTTTTTCCGATTAAAGCCTGATAGAGACTTGTAAAAATTGATAATAGCATACGCGTTAAAAGTTATTGTTTAAGGGTAAGTTTTACTTTTAAGAAAGAGGTGTGTTTTACCTCGTAGGCCTCTTTTACGCCGTTGATAAGGTGAATTAATGCAAACGTTTTCTCGTTATTATTTTCAGTAGTCAGGTCGTCCATTGTCGACCAGTCTTCATACCAAGTGTCGGTTTTGTTATCCAATGTTATCTCAACAGGGGTATCGGTGATTAAATCTTCTATTTCGAAGTATAGAAAATGGGTATTGTTTTCTCTAAATAACTTTTCGCGGTTATTTGTTTGTAGCAGTTCAAAATCTTTTCTCAGCTTTACATCTTTCAGCTTCAAGTACTCAAAACCGATGCTAAGATTTTTCTTCACGTACTCTATCGTTTGGGCGTAAGGTGGGAGGCTATCCAAATTAATTCCCATTACAAAACCTACCGGCTTATCTGCCTTAACAACTATATCGCTGATATTGTCTTTGTTAATTTCACACGTTCCTTTTTTACCTGTTTTGAAGAACAAGGCAAAACTCGCTTTGGGCTCTGTATCAAAACCAAAATGGAGCTGAGCATCGGGGCGTGTGGTTTTCAATAACTCGGCATTAAAAAGCATTAGCTGTTCTTTGCGCCCAATTGCCCACACATAAAAGGGGCGTACCTCGTTTTTGTAATACTGTATTTTGTTATTGTATGTAAAGTACCGACCATTGAAATCAGATTTAAAGGCGTACACTGAGGCGCAAACTCCTTTGGTGTTTAGTTTTTTGAATATTGACTTTACGTAGGTTTTTTGCTCACTTTCGGCATTGTCTCTGTTTTTATTAGGGTTGCCTTTTGTATCACAATACGAAAGAATGCAATCAGAAACCAATATGCCAATGTCAAACGAATCGAGGTTTGTGGTAAGCATTTCTACCATCTTGTGCATTTCTGAGCACTTGGCAGGCTCAATTTTGCTATTGGCAACTGCATCAATAAACTGTTCAGGAGAATAGTTGAGTGGTGAAATTGAATCTGCAATCAGGTTAAAGTGACTATGCGCAGCCAGTTTGGGGTTATTAATTTCTGCTGTGAAGTTGGTGATGATTGCCTTAAACTTGGTTGCCCCGCGCATATAACCGATGTTACTTTCAGAATTATCCAGGAATACTTTTATGGCTGATATTCCCTTTGGTATAACAACCTCCGTTTTTTTCGGGGCTTCATTTTTACATGAATTGAGGCCAAACATCAATAGGGCCGCAAGCAATGCCTTGTATAGTATAGCTTTGTGCATAGTAGTTTTATTGCGTAAAACAACAATCGCTTACAGAGTACACCAATTAACTTTTCCTATCAGGTGATTTTCTTTTCCCAAACCTCACTATTGATTTGTAAGTCGTTGTTAAAAAAATACCCCCCAATATTGCTATTGGAGGGTTAACTACTAAACACCAACTACTCAGAGCGCGAGATAGCGTATGCTTAAGTTTCTTTAGTGTCTTATGTTATGTGGCACTCGTTACAGCAATAGTAACAGCCATTTGACTTGGGATATGTTTTTTTAGCTTCCTTTATTGCGTCTTTGCAATTATCAAAATCACCAAGATAAAGTCGGTTTTCTGTATCAGGCATGTAAGAACATCCTGATCTATGAACCTCATGATCGCCGTTGTTTTGAGCGTTCTTGTTTACATAATATCTAGCCATAATTTTAATTTTTATCCAATTTTAATATCAAGCTATGCGATAAATAAACTGGTTTTCCGAAGGGCGAGGTTTTCTTTCCGAAAAGATTAAGGTCTTTTTAGTTGAATTAGCTTGAAATTGAAACCTAAGCCTTTGATTTTCCTTCTAAGCTCTATAATTGAAAACTTTGCAATATTTGAATGAAAGGCTCTAATATCCTTAATGTCTCTATCCGATGTAGCAGTATCTACAAATGCTAAACAAAAAGTAATATCAGCAAATTTCTTTTTATTAAAGATTTCAAGTAAAGTTTGAGAAGGCTTAGCTTGATTATAAATAGTTGACAAGTAACCTGTTTTGGAAGAATTCAGCATACTATCTAGCTTTTTAACATGAGGGTATCGTTTTTTTGTGTCCCAAAGCAGTGTATTTGCCGAAAGAGCCACCTGAGATGTCAACTCCCTGATACTATTATTGAATCCTTTCTTTACATGGATAATGTATAACTGATTGCTTGTAGTTTTAAGTAAGTCGCAAATCTCAATCCCGTCAGCAATTACTTTATCTAACACAAAAACACTATTGTCATTAAGGTATTGTTGATTGAAATCTTTTTCGTCAACTGATAAATCGAAAACATCTGTTAAAATACTGTTATCAAGATTTTCTGCAATTAAATTACTCATTTCTTCGTTTAGTCCATCTATGAACTCATCTTCAATCCTGTACCATTCTCCATCTAGAAAAAAATAGACGGTATTGTTATAGGTGAGTTCTCCATGGCAGTGCTCTAAGAGATACGCTTTTGTTAGCTGGTTGCCCTCTTCATCAAAACTCAAAATCGAAATTTTTTCAATTGATTCCCTAAACTCATCAACTGAATTCAAGTTTATATTTATTACGAAATCACTATTATTTGCTAGGTGAATAATATTATCGATGGTTTCTAAGGAACATATGTGTTTCCTGTGAGCTTTAACCTCATAACATATTGCATTTAAATATTTTGATATATTTCGATGGCATATATTTATTGCATCATCTCCATTACCAGTGAAAAACTCAAAAAGATACTGTATGAGTTCAATATTTAAAGTTTCAATGAGTTGCTTATTGACAATTCCACGTCTATTTATATGGGTAATTTTGTTTAAAATGAAATTAGGGTTTCGGGCAAGTATACTGTCAGTTCTTTTAATAATTTCTAACAAATTATCAAAATCAATGCTCCTTGATATTTGGAAAGAAGATTTAGCTAATATTCTAGGATTTCTTTTCAGTTCTGAACTGGGGAATCCAAATTCATCAATTATTATTTGTTTGTCAATGCCTGATATGACTGATTTATAAACTTTCCCAAACTGCTCCTCATCATCCAGTCTATAATCTCCCCTGAAGAATTTTTCAGTTCCTAAAATAGACCCAAAAACACCGACATCTTGAATTGATTTTATTGCATTATGATTTTGAGGGAGTATCCTGCATATTATATCCAAGCCAAAATTTTGGTCAATATACGGTTGGATTATAAAATTCCCCTGTCCACCTGAAATTGCAAATAAGTTATTATTATAGCCAATAAATGCTATAAATGAAGCGTCTTCATTACTTGCATTAATGATTTTGGATGATGGTAATGCAACCCCGGTAAGAAAGTCTCTCCAAACAGGTTTTCTAGTCTTTTGGGAATAAAATAGCCTTAAATAAAAACCATCAAAGGTTCTCACTTCTTGTTCTTTGAATCCTACAAGTTGCTTGTTCTGTTCTCTATCAGCGTCCATAACCCAATCAACCATTTTATCAAACTCTTTAAAGTTGAATGCCTCATCGTTTAGCCGATAAAGAGTAATCGGCATTTTTTCAGTTTCTTCCATATCAATAACACTTCTTACAAGGCCGGCGGCCAAAGTTTTCAGCATGGGTTTTGGTAACAGCGTTAATTTCAGCTTTGCAGTTCCTAAGGCCTTGGCAATAACTGTTTGCATGGTAAGCATAAGCACTAGTACTGTTGCAGAAATACACCGTGATTTCTTTTTCCTTTGCCTTTTTAACGGTGTCTTTTTGTGCCGGAAGCTCCTTAGTTACTGGTTTAGAAGATGAGTCACGTTTGGGTGTATCTTGTGCTTCTACCTTGTTTTGGGTTAGTACGTATGGGAAGGTGCTTTCTGCAGCCGTTAATTCTCCACGCAGTATATCTCTATTTAACGATTCTTTATTAGTCAGCCCTTTCGAATAATAAAGGGCAAACATTACCATTGAAAATGCCACAAAGCACAGCGAAACCAGTAAATACGCTTTTAATTTTTCTTTCATAGGGATTGTTGTTTATTTTTATTTAACCACCACAGGCAAGGTGTGGGTGGTAATTACCGGGTCGGAAAATATTTGCTTTTCAAAGCGGGGAGTAACGATGGGTATTTTGTAGTGTTTGTCTTCGTACTTTACAGTTTCTACAATGGCTGAAACTTTTACGTTTACATCTAAGCCAAGTCTTATGTTATCATTATGAAGGCAGATGTAATAGTTGCCATGACAACGATTAGGGTTAGTTTCCTTCTTATAGCTTGCTACACCCTTTCCTCCATCATAAAATCTATAGGCATTTTCAGTCAGAAAGAGATTTCTATTAGCTTCATCAGTTAATGCGTATTCTATGTCTTCTCCTGTAGTGGGCTTTATTAATTCTGTTGCAATTCCAATTGCTAAGGCTCCTAAAGGTGTTAACACTGTTGCCGTTGTTGTATTAACTAGTTTTGATACTGAGTTAGCATTATCACTCCATGCTTCACCTGCTTCTTGACCAACGCCTATCCAATAAGCCCATGCAACAATTGTTTTAGTTTCATATTCACTTTTTTGATTTTTCGGAAGTGTAAAAAAGATTGATGTTTTGTTGGGGTTAGGATTTGTTATAGAATGCACCCGCTCGGTTTTGTCCATTATTAACTCTTCTGCTTGGGTGGTGCTTATCGCTTCGCGCTTAACCTGCGTGGTATATGTGGTGTCGTAAGCTACAATAACATTTTTGGTGTAGGTTTTCCAAATAGTGTCGCTTGTAGTAATCCACTTAACAGTAGTATTAAATTTTTGCGTCTCAGCACTGGCTGGGATTCGCTCTATCGTATATTTAACAATACGTTTGGTTATGGCTCCATTGGTAAACCTGAACCCATAAACCCCTTCTTTATTAACCAGAATTATTTTTTCTTTTGCACTTGATTCTTTGTAATCAGTATAGCGGGATGTTGAAGGGTATTCAGCAACTTCAACTTCCTTTATTTCTTTCCGGTTTTCTTCTGAAAAACTAAAAACAATTTTATCATTTTCAGCAAAGCCAAAATAAAGCACTTCTTCGCTAAATGCTCCAATTTTTATTGAGCCTTCGCTTACTAACAACTTGTCTTGCGCCATTACTACACAAGGGATGAATACTGCCAAAAGTGCGGTGTAAAAAACTTTCATTTTTATTATGGGGGTTATTTTTTTGTGGTCAGTTGTTTGGCATTGCACTTCTGGCAAGGGGTGTACCCTTCGGCAATGGCCAAGTTTAACTTCATGGGTATTTTACTTTTCACTAAATGCTCGCAAGTACCGGTATGATATTTCTTTCCGTTTTTTGTTACATATACCCTTATATCTTCATCATCCGTTAGGCTGCATGAGGATAACACTAAAAAGCACGAAGCAACAAAGACTGCTCTTATTAATGATGTCATGATAGTTATTGGTTAGGTGAGAAATGCGTTACCTATTGCTATACACTTCCGTTGCCAATTCGCTCTTGCGTTTGCAAATAGTCTCCTCTAACAAATCGATGTAGTCACTTATGTTTTTTTTATTATCCCCTACCAATTGAATAACAATCTTTCCGCTAGAGCTAGCAATAATTATTTGATGTTCGCGGGTTATATAATAAAACACTATTAGGAGCACTCCTACTATAACTCCTATTAGTGAAGACTCTTCCTCGTTTAATAATCCGACTGTGGCTACTATTGAAACTAATAGACCCACTATAAGAAAGCCTATTTTGCTTGTGTATTTTGTACTTACTGATTGTATATTTTCGAGTAATAAGCTAGTAGTGTGAAGACATCCTTTGGATTTAATACTGTGACGAACCCTTCGATTTGTCAAGATTAGCCCGTTTGTTGTTGAGACCATTACTTCATTAGATATTAACTTCATGGGTTACTTGTTTTTTATAGCAAGTAATCCTCAAGCGCTTCCTTAGGCTAATCTGTTTTCCCAAGCTAACGGTATTTTTTCCAAATACCTATCGTATCTGAATGAGTCTCCAAGCACCATCAATTTCCTCAAATACCATAGTTTCGTATGGTTTAACCCCAAATAAATTTACTATCCTCAAACTGGATTGTGTGGCAGCATCTGTGTGCAGACTTACCTCTGCATAGCGCAAAAAATTCTCACATTTTATATCTAACTCAAAGATTCCCTTTTCAACAAGGCGTTCATCTATAACATCACAACTGCAGGGCAATAAACTTACCAGTCCGTATTTTATAATTTCATCGTTTTTAAAAATGTACGCCTTATACTCACTGATTCCGTATGGAGGGGCAATCGGCGATACACTTGGAAGTATTCCATTGTTTTTTAGGCTCGCCAATGAGCTGATATCTTCCACACCATTAGAAAACATATAGCGACTTTTCAACGGCGATTTTTCCAATCGGTTAATATCTGATAAAGTACTTACTTGCATTACACTCTCGGATAACTCATCTTCAAACTGTCTATTTGCAAACGTTTCAATGTTTTTTTTCCGCTCCTCAAGTGCCCTTGAAATAAACTCACTCGTAGGGCGTAATGAATGGTAATAAAACAAATAAGCAATTGAAAAAAATAGCAGTAAGATTACCAGGGTTACTGATATGACTTTTTGCTTTTTCTTTTTTACAAAGCTCATAAAGTCAATGAATCGATAATAAAAATAAGGTTTGTGGGCAACTCGTTTGCAAATACGCTCTACAACTTGCTCAATCCCCATTTGGGTGTTAAGGCAAAAGATGTCGTATATACCCGGAATTTCTAAAGCTACTTCTTCAATGGTAGTATTGTGCAGGATAGGCAATACACGCTGGCTGTTTTCCATTAAGGAAAACAACTCGCCCTGCGACCAGTGGCTTTTATAGTGAGGACTTATTAAAACAAGTCCGTAACGGGCTGTTTTTAAACCAGTGTTTATTTTGGCTCTTATATTAGCCCCGATATACAACTCCCTATTTGCGTACCATACTCTATATCCCCGCTTAATAAGTTGTGCGTAGAGTTCTTCCACAATTTCGCGGTCTTCTACAACGTATGATATAAAAATATCATTTGTTTTTAATTTATAGGGAAACATAATTTATATGTACCCAAAAAAAAGACTGTAAAAATTTATTAGTAAATTTTATTTCCTAAACAGCGAATGTGATTTCCGAACAACAATTTTCTTATAGTAGAGGTGGTAAGTGCTTGAAAACTTCCTCTTTAAATGTTTCACTAACAATCACTTCATACTTGCCTAGTATTAAAACATTGCCTTTTACAGCATCAACATTATCGATATTTACAATATGAGATCGGTGAACACGTATTAAATTAGGGTGATTAATTTTAACACTCATAGCCCCCATGTTGACACTTTGCGTCAATTTGGTTCCATCTGTCATGTATATGTGGCAATAGGCTCTGTCGGCTTCTATAAAAAGAATGTTAGATATATCATACTTCCGGTAGGTATCGTTAGCATCTTTTAAAAACAATTTATCTTTTCGTACAAGAGCTTCGGGGTTTTCTACAATAGCATCGTTTATACCGATTTTTCGTTTCTCTGCGTGGTTAAACAAGGCTGTTTGCACACTTATGTGGAGTTGATCAGGCGTAAAGGGTTTTTTCAGGTAGTTTGCAGGATTGGTGGCTAATGCCCGCTGCAACGTGTTGCTATCACTAATATTAGAAAGGAATATAATCGGGAAGTCTTCGATAGCTTTAATTTTCAGTGCAGTATCAATACCATCGTATTCACCCGCAATCATAATATCCAAAAAAATAACATCAGGAGGTGTTCTTTTAATAGATTCTAAAGCATCAGCACAAGTCTCGACATAATCCGTAATTTCGTAACCAAATTTGGTGAGTTTGTTTGCCATATCTTCGGCGATAAGCTCTTCATCTTCAATGATAAGTACTTTAACTGATGCCATTAGCTAAATGATAAATTTTGTGTAAAATTAACGGTTCTTAAAGTTTTTATGAAACTATTATTTGTTATTGGGGCTTTGCTATCGAGTATTGCTATTTTTTGCCAGTCAAATGCACAAGATAGTGCTTCTTTATTAAGTGATTCATCAGTAAAATTATGGAAACTGGGTGATTACAAAAACGCACTGGCGGTCATCAATAGGTCTCTAAATATTGCAAGAAAAACAAACGACTCATTACAAATTGCTAAATGCTTAAACAACACAGGATTGATATATATAAGTATTGGAGATCCTGTAAAGAGCATTTTTTATTATGAACAATCGCTAAAAATTTTACGCGTGCTTCCCAAAAGCAAAGATTTTCCCACATCACTGCTAAACATAGGGATTGCATATAAAGAACAAGGAATATATGATAAGGCGTTAAATTATCTTTTTGAGTCAGTTGGGTATTTTGAAGAATGGAAAGATGCAAAAAAACAATCATCAGCGTATAACGCCATTGGTAATATCAGTAGGATTGAGAAAAACTATCAAAAATCGCTGGAGTATCATTTTAAAGCTCTTAAACTTAGGGAAAGCATAAATTATACAGAAGGTATTGCAGGTTCTTTAAATAGTATAGGCGTTGTATATAAAGAATTAGAGAAGTATGACTCGGCTCTCATCTTTCTGCAAGAATCGATTAAAAAAGCTGCAAAAGGCAACTCACCTACTGAGCATTTGGCCAATACCTTATCTCATATTGGAAGCATTTACGTCAAAAATAAAAACTTCAATTATGCTAAAAAATATTATGATAGTGCATACCGTATAAGAAGGAGTGTTAACAGCAAAAAAGGAATAGCGTACTCCATGTTAGAACTTGGAGAATTGAATTATGTAAGTAAGGACTTTAAACAAGCAGAAAAGTATTTATTGTTAAGTATTAAAAGTGCTGAAGAAGTCAATGCATCAGATGTTCTGTTAAAATGCTACACCATTTTACGAAAGCTATATAAAGAGACAAAAAACTATATAAAAGCTATTGAATACGATGATTTGTTTATAATTCTCAATGAACAAGTATTGGGCGAAGAGAAACTTAAATCGCTTACCCAAATGCAAATTAAGTATGAAACAGAGAGAAAACAGGACGAGATTGAAAATTTAAGCAGGGATAAGAAAAAACGCGAAGCCGAGCTTTTAGCTCAGGAACTCCAATTGCAATCTAAAAAAGTGCATACGCGCAACTTAGTAATTGTCATTATTCTTTTGTCAAGCATTCTGGTACTAGTTTTAATTCTTTTCAGGATAAGAAACCGATTTGCAAATCGACTGGATATGGTGATGCGGGAAATGCATCACCGGGTTAAAAACAACTTTCAAGTATTACTTTCAATTTTTAATCTTCAATTAGACCATATTAAAGACAAAGAATCAAAAGAATTTATACGTAGTAATTGCAACCGCATTACGGCAATGATGTTAATACACCGTGAGTTGTATTTTGATAAAGAGATAACAACAGTAAAAGTATCTGACTATATTCAAACGCTGGTTGAAAATTTGCTTACTGCTTATGAATTAAGAAAACGGCAAATAGATATAAGATACGAAATTGACGAGAGTATCAGTTTAAACGTTGATAATGCAATATCAATGGGTTTGCTAATTAATGAGTTAGTAACCAATTCTTTTAAATATGCTTTTGGAGCAGATAATTTGCACCCTGTCCTTACAATTATACTTACAAAGTTGGCATCTTCGCACACACTGATAGTTAAAGATAATGCGTCTGATTCTGATAAAGTAATTTTTAATAAATCTTTTGGTTTGAAATTGGTTGAAACACAGGTTAAACTATTAAAAGGTGAAATGAAGCGGTTTACTTCAGACGGAGTTGAATACCGGATTATATTCTAAAACAAAAAGCCCCCCCCTTTAAAAAGAAGGAGGCCTGCTTATTGTTCAACCTTAGTCAAGGGAAACATTAACCGTTTGCGGAGTCCCGCTAATGGTTATGGGTGTGGTTTTGGGGCTTAGGCCAGGATATGAAACGATGAGGTTATAACTCCCGTTACTTAGCACATTGAAGAAGTAGTGGCCAATACTGTCGGTGCCAATCACAGATACTAAAACCCCACCGGTAGTTCTCACCTCAACACAGGCATGATACAAAGGGTTGGAAGAGTAGCTAACCGAACCGCTAAGCATAGGCTGCGAATCTTCGTTGTCGCCTTCTTCACAATAAGTAAGAACGGCATTTGCTTGCTCGGGTTGATTATTGCTTTGGAAGATATTGCCGCTGTATGAGCCTGAAAAAATAAATGGTAATAACAAAAAAATTGATTTAAACATGATTGTAGTTATTAATCGTTAGCATTTCCCGATACGACATGCCTTTCCCAATACCATTATTTCGGGTTTAATACTGGTAAAATGCAACTACGTTGCTGAAAAGGCATGAAAGGAGATGGGAGATAATCTGCTGTGCTAATTCCGTATTGCTCTCCCAAGCAATGGGAATCAGCACTGGCAGAAAAACTGACGAACTATTTTTTAATAAGTAAAAAGGATTTGAGATTGATTTTATTAATCGGTAAGCCTTCCTGGCCTAAGATTCCTTTTTCCAAATTATTATTTTGTCCGTGTTGTTTGTTTTAGTAGCTACTTGTTAATTAACACTACAAAGTTGATTGATAATCAATTTGTTTTATAACGATATCGGAAATATAATCTACCGGTTTATAGCACTTATAACGGGTTTTCACGAGTTTTAGAAAACAAAAACAAACGGTATGGAAAGCTGCAAAGCAGTTTAGGAAAAGTTATTAATTGAAAGACGCCGTATGTTTTTACTTCGAGTTTATGGCCGTAAGTACAAAACACGTATTGCGTTTAATTGAAGAATTGGCTGAAACCCTTGAACAGCCAATGGATTACAAAGGTTTTGGGCTGATGAGCGATGTGCTCGACGATTCAATATCGCAAAGGTATTTGGATGATTTGTATAGAGATGTTCGGCGAAAAATCGCCAATGAAATTGAATTTACAAGAAAATCAAGGATTAGACTTGATTTAATAGCACAGTATTTAAAGTATAAGAATTTTAACCAGTTTTCTTTGTCGTATAATAAAAGATTTTCTGATTTACTAAGCGCCTGCATTGGTAATTGGTGGAGCTATGTGCGCGCAAATACCGGAGAGTTTATTTTAAAAGCACCTGCAAGAATATTTCAAGATGATAATAAACAAAAGATTTTAATGGAATTGCGTGGGGGTGAACGAACTTTTGTTGGAGAGTTGATTGAACGGGGGGGCTGTATGACAGGCTTTTTAGACTCAGGGACTGAGAAAAGACTTTGTCTAGTGTTTAAGTTGGGAAATAGTAGGCAAATTAGAGTTGCTCAGGGAATATTTAGCGGTATTTCAACTTCAGGAAATCCAATTGGGGGTCGAGAGCTTTTGGTGAGAGAGGTGAACGTGGAGTATCAATATATGCAATGGGGTAAGTATGCTATGAATGATGATAGAATTGATAGTCGCATATTGAGTTATTTCTCAAACCCTGAGAAAAATTGCTTACAGATAGCCTCTGTGGGAGGTTTTGAGTTAGACGATCTAAAAATCAATTAAAATATACCTATCTATGAAATCTAAAATAATTTTAACGGTATTCTTTTTATTAAGTCTATCTTTTAGTGATTGTACAAAAGAAGATACCCCAGCCAGTGATTGTCAAACCGACCAAAGTAAAAGGAGGGGCGCAAGATGCAAGGATGGTACTGAATCAAATGCAACCGGTTCTGGCGCCTGTTCAGGTCATGGGGGTGTGGATTATTGGTTATGTAAATAAACAATTCGGGGTTTGTATTAGTAGGTTTTCTTATCGGTGTTATCTGTTAGGTTTTATAAATTCAACAACACGTTGTTGGTTCATATCCCCTTATCATCGGTTATCCCGTTAAACACCCATTTGTGCAGCAATGCCCCCGTTTGGTTATCGTAAATCAGGGCGGTGCGGTAGTTACCCGTATATTTTACAGTTACCAACTGCATTAATTCCCTTTCGCCCATATCCCCCTGCTTATCGTGCAGCTCACGGGAGAAAAACACCTTTGGCTTGTTATCACCATTGCGGCCTGTACCTTCTTTAAAGAACACCACAAGTTTATACTTGGCTTTCTTCGCAAAAACACCTCGTTGCTTCTCGTTCAACGGCTTGTTTTCTATCTGTTTATTGGGTTGCATTCGGTTATTGGGTTAAAATGCCTGTTTAATAGCGGTCAATTGGGCTTGTATATCTACCATTGCCTTGTAAAACATGGTTTGGGCTTCGGGGAAGCGTTTGTTTTTAAATCGTTTTTCCCACTTTTTGTAGGCATTAAACCTATCTGTGCCGGTGATGATTTCCTTGCGGGCTTTATCGAGTTCCAATTCTGCTTTTATCAATTCTTTGCGTTGGTGCGCCAATACCAACCATTGCTCGGTTTGGGCAAACCCATATTTGCAATTACGGTCTAAGAAAGTGAGCGGGTTTACTAAAAACTTACCCAATTCATACTGCTTTTCTTTGTATTGGGGTAAGGGTCGGTCTAACCATGCTTTTATCATTCGTACCCGTTCAAACAGTTCCTCCAGATACTCCTGCCAATCTTGTCGGGTATAGGTAGGCTCTTTAAAGCCATAAAAAACATGGTTGAATATCTTGTTTAAGATGTTGCGTTCGGTGTCCCCTGTGTAAGTGCGGTAAGGGTATAAATGGGTGATGAAGTAGCTGTAAAAGGTTTTAACAAGGGCTATTTGCCAAGCGGGATAGGTTTTTTTGGCCGCCGCGCCCCCCAAAAAATCCGCGCCGCCGCCGCCCCACTCTTTTTTTTCTTTTTGGGAGGTGGATAACCCTTGCGGATTTTCACCTGTACACATTACTTTGGGCTGGTGGCAAGAAATAGTTGCAAGAGCCTTGTTTACTGGTGCCGACGCAGGAGGCACACCGCTGTTTTCTACCCCGTTATCCACCAATTCACAGGGTTTAGGGAGCATATTACTTATTTCTAAATTAGTTGCAAGACTGATAGGGCGAACTTTTTTCGTATTGTAGGTATTTTCGGGGGTGTCGGTGGCAGAGCTTTCCACTCTGTTTTCAATCAACAACACGTTGTTGAACAATACGCAAGGGGAGACCGTCAACTCGTAATCTGCATAGGTACCCCTAAACTTTTTGGTAAGAAAGCCTGCTTTCTCAAGTTTGTTAAGGTGGTTGATAATGGTGCGCCTGTCCACCTTCAATTGGTCGGCCAGCATACAGTTGTTTAGTCGGCAGCCTACGGCTTGTCCTGCCAATTGACCGATAAAATTGTTTTGACGCACAAAGGCATCAATCACCCGCATTAGGGTGGCTAATACCCCGCCACGTATCCATTCTTTTTTTGATGAGGCTTGCTGATTGTAGTGCTGTATGTATTTATTGGCATTTGAGCGGGCGGTGGTAATGTCCATCCGCTCATAGTATTTCTGTGCTGTGTCTGTGGTATTCATAAAACAACGGGTTGTTGGGGATTGGTTGGTGTTTTTGGGCAAGGGTGATAAACCGTTTATACAGGCGTTGGTGGGTAGCGATTTTACGGGTTAACAATTCAGTATCCCCATTATTGTGGGGTTCAGTTGGAAAAAGCAGCAACCGCTGTATGTGCCGTATTTTTTCGGTTTCTGCTTTGGCTTTTTGAAGATACCTTTGCATTATCCCTGTCTTAATTTACTTAACTACTAACTCCAAGCGGCAAAGAGGGCTAACCAGCCCCCCGCGCTTGCTATTTATACGTTACTGTTGGGTGCATGGGTTAATGGGCGGAAGTATATTCGCTAATGTGCGGAGGCTTGCGCAACCGCTGTTTGATTATCCCTTCCTGTACCAGTTCTGTAACGCTTTTTACTACCAGAGCTTTGGTAATACCACCTTCGGGTGCTTTAATTTTTAACACATCGGTGATTTCATTAACGGTCAGCCATGTACGTCGACTATCCGTTAGGTTTCTGTCGGGGGCGGGGTTGCCCTGAGCATCCTTTGGGGTGAGGGTTGTTTTTACCTGCTCCTTTACCAACTCTATCGAAATAGCGGGGGCAGGCGTTGTGGTTTTCTTTGCCATTGTTATACGTTTTGTTTGGGATTTTGAGGGTGTGAAAGGGATACTGCCAAAACACGGTTGCAACGATTGCAACGTAAAATGCCCGTCTTTACTGAAAAAGCACCCAAAGCGAGGGTAGGTTCAGATTGCAAAGGCATTTTGCACCCTGTGCAGGATTGGGTTTGGGGCTTGTAAGAGTCCATACAAACGGATGGTTAAATGGTTATCCCTTTTAACTTTTAGCTTCTTGCCTGATTTCGTCAGCTGATTTTTGACGGTTGGATTGCAGCCACTTGTCCAAGTCCTCTTTACGAAATAGGGTAGCTTGCCCGCGCTTGAAAAACGGAAGTGCCCGTTTTGAGGTTAAATGGTACAACCTGCTTTTTGAAAGGCATAAATAGGTGGCGGCCTCTTGCACAGTAAAAGGCTTGTCAATTTGAAAAGTCTGCCCCTGCATCTTGCGGTTCATTTCTGCTACCAGTTGGGTAAGGGCATCTAATTTTTCTGAAAGTTCGTTGAATGGGTTTGCTACCATTGTGTGTTTCGAGTAAGTGCAGCAAATCTGAGAAGAAAAAGTGCATGGGGTGGGCATCCAATCCTCCCCATATTTTGCACCCAATTTTTGGTCTTTTTCGTGGGGTGGGTGCGTGGGGTAGGTAAGCCCTTACCCACCCCATCACGTCGGACTACCCCGTTACCCACCCCATAAGTTATTTAGGGCTTTCTTTGGCTTTGATTTCCAGTTGTTTAATCAATTCCTGCATTGGTGTTTTTTCGTGCAATGTAGGGAACTGTTGGAACAGATTTTTCACCGAAAGCAGGTCGGTTTTCAGTCTAAACATGGACACCCTGTGCAAGGTTTTAGCCATCTTGTATATCGGTGAGTTGTCCATTTTAACATTTCCTGCTCTATCAGTAGGTATTTCCTTGTCAAGTATCACATGAATAAACCTTGCTGTTTGAGTGAGGTCAGTTCGTGAAAAATCCACCCCTAACGCCCCTAACATATTTATTAAAGCAATTACCCGACGGCGTAAAGTAAACTCAAACGGTTTGGTATCTTTAAATGGTGCTATCTCTAATTTTTCAACCACTTGTTTAGGTCGTTCCGCTTTTTGTTGTTTTTCAGGCAGGATGTCAGGATAGATTTTCCGTTGTACTGCTCTTAAATGGTTTTTGTAAATGTGCGTCCTTTTCATCTTATCCCGGCTCAAAAGAAACATAAGACAGGGTATAGAAAAACAACACGTTGTTGCAGATGTTTTATTTGAGTTTATTGTTAACCAATTAGTTATAACAATCCCAAAAACAGCGTGTTGAAAAATATTCAACACGCTGTTTTTACAAGTGTTTCATTAGTAGTTAGTTAATTTTTATGAAAAACACCGTGTCTTTATTTACTGTTTAATTAGTTTAAAATTAGCTATTTACGTACTTTTTGACTGCAACAACGTGTTGTTGGAAAAGTTGCCTTAATCCGTCTGTGGGTTGACACGGGTCGATTATCCAACCAATAGCTTGGATACTTCGTCTAATTCATCGTTTTTGAAGCTATCCAAATACACTTGGGTCATCCGTTCAGTAGAATGCCCTAACATATTTTGGATTTTGGCCGTGGCTACATCTTTTCGTAACAGTTGTGTAGCAAACGTATGCCTTGCCATGTAAAAGGTTACTTTCTCCCCAAGCTCCAGTTCGGCTGCTATGATTTTAAGGTATTTATTGGTCAAAGAGAGTTTCATTTCTATGCGATGGGTAGCCTTTGAAGGAGTATTATACTTCACGGGGTCAAGAATAGGGAAAATGTAATCCTCAGCAGGAGGGATAACATTCTCTCCATATTTAAGATGTTTGTAATATTCCAATACTTTTAAAGCTGGGTCTAACAGTAATATATTGTATAGCTTTCCTGTTTTAGCGCGGTTATACACCAACCTACCGTTGTAGATGTCTTTCCATTGCAGCTTGGCCATATCGGTAAAATTGATGCCCCAACAATAGTAAGAAAAGGTGAAGTAGTTAATGGTATCGTGTTTAATCGACCCTGTTTCGGCTTGATAGTTTAATAAAGTCTCTAATTTGGTTTTATCAAGGGAGCGGTGCTGGTACTCAGGGCGCAAATGGCTTAAACTGTATTCTAAAAACGGGTTGTTATTCTTTTTAACAACCCTCTCAAGGATAGCTTTCCCAAAAAGAGCCTGTAGTTTATTCAGCATCGTTTTGATGTACGAGTTTTTAAACCCGTTGGCTTTTAGATATTGTTCGTATTTCACTAAAAAGGCAAGGTCAATATCGGAAAAGGTTAACAGTTGGTTGTTGTTGGTAAACCGAAGGACTGAGTTCTTAATCGTTCGGTAAGTACCCCTTGTGCCGATGCGTCCCTGTTCCTTTAGTTCTGCAAGCAGTTTATCGCAAAACTGAACAAAGGTCATTGAGGGCTTATTATCCTTTATTATCTCTCGAACGGTTCCGGCTGAAAAGCCTTTCTTTTGGCGTTGGAGTTCGAGTAGTTCTGTTTGGGCATCCAACAAGCGTTGGCTTAAATAGATGTTTAGTTCAGAATGTAAGGGGTGTTTCTTATTGGTAAGCCCCAAAGCTGCGTCCCATTGGGATACTTTTGCTGTCTTTCCTGTGAAGATAAACTTAGACTTGCGGTTGACTGTTACCCTGATTACAATCGGATGGGAACCGTCGGCTAATGTTTTTGACGTTCTGAGTAGTAATTTTATGGTCGCCATAGTTTGTTATCAACCCCATGTTGCACCCCTAATTGGTACAACATAGGTACAACAAACATAACAAAATATAGCAAAAAGTAACAAATAGAAAAGTCAGTTATTCGACAAAACTCCTGTAATAAATGAGGATAACAAAAGTTAACAAATAAATACTGAGCTTCTGAAACAAGTTCAGGATGACGGGTGCAAAAGTCAACCTCATATCATTAAGGCTTCGCCCCTATTAAACATTACCATCCCAAAACTGTAAACTAACCTTTATCTTGCGTCGTAAATGACGGATGTACGACTTGTAGCCTTTGAAAGGCTGCTGAAAATAATGGACGAATTGCGCGAGCAATGCCCTTGGGATCGTGAACAAACGATAGAATCGTTACGCCACCTCACCATTGAAGAAACCTATGAACTTTCGGATGCAATACTTGCCAATAACCTTGACGAGATAAAAAAAGAGTTAGGCGATGTATTGCTGCACATTGTGTTTTATGCCAAAATTGGACAGGAAAAGGGTGCATTTGATATTACAAGCGTCATTAACCAGTTGTGCGATAAACTGATTGTGCGCCACCCGCACATATACGGAGATGTAAAAGTAAGTGGCTCTGATGAAGTGAAGCAAAACTGGGAGCAGATAAAGCAAAAAGAAAGCAAAGGCGAAAAAAGCCTGCTGGCAGGTGTGCCCAACAGTATGCCCAGCTTGGTAAAAGCCTACCGTATGCAAGAGAAAGCCGCTCAAGTGGGCTTTGATTGGGAAAACAAACAACAGGTGTGGGCTAAAGTAGAAGAAGAGTTGGGCGAACTGCAAGAAGAACTGGGTACAGAAAATGCTACAGGTGAATTTGGCGATTTACTTTTTGCGCTTGTTAACTATGCCCGTTTTGAAGGAATAAATCCCGATGATGCCCTTGAAATGACGAATCGGAAGTTTAAAAAACGGTTTGAGTATATTGAACTGAAAGCCAAAGAGCAAGGCCGTAATTTAAAGGATATGACACTGGCTGAAATGGACGCTATTTGGAACGAAGCAAAAAAAAGTGTAATTTTTTAAAACATTTTACTGTTTAATTAAATATTTTGGAACGATTAGTGTTAAGTGAAAATAAACCCTAAACACTATGAAAAAGCTTATTCTTTTATTTGCTATCGCTGTATCTGCAACCGCAGTACAGGCACAAACCGCCTCAGGTACACTCTTTGCGGGCGGTTCATTAGGCTTCAACTCAAGCTCCAACAAAATCAAAGTGGGTTCAAACTCCACCGACGATTGGAAAACGAGCCAGTTTTTCTTCAACCCTACTGTGGGGTATTTTGTTGCCGATAAAACTGCCGTTGGCGTTATGGCTACCTTCACCAATGAAAAACGCACTGAGTTTTTCGCAAACAACGATAAAACCGTAACTACAGAAACCCCAATTAATGTGGGTGTATTTGCCAGAAGGTACTTTATGTTGAACGACCAATTCGGTTTTACCGGAACCTTGGGCGTCTATGGAATTTTAGGCGGGTCAGAAGAAGAAGACTATGACGCATCTTCCAACACTACCACTGTCGACAAATTTAACAACAGAGGCTTTGGTGCAGCAATAACTGCCGGCCCTGTGTGGTTTGCCACTCCTCACATTGGTCTTGAGGCAAATGTTGGTTTAATTGGGTTTAGAAGTGAAACTATCACCCAAGAAAACACAAACCCCGAAGTATCAATGACTGAATCAGGTTTCAACTTCGGACTAAGCACAATGAGCCTTAATTTTGGGTTCCACTACTACTTTTTTTAAGTAACGGCACAACTTGTAAATAATAAAACCCGTCAGAGATATTATCCGACGGGTTTTTTCGTTTTATTTGAAGTCTGTAAACCACGTACCGCATCAGTGAAAAAAAGTATAGTTGTTTTCTTTTGTTTTATCGCAATTCATGCAACAGCCCAAATTGGCGGAAACGGAATATATCAGGTGCTTAATGTTGCCCCATCGGCACGCATAGCGGCCATGGGAGGTACTTACATCACCCCTTACGACAGGGATGTAAACATCGGCTTTCAAAACCCTGCCATGATTAACCGCCAAATGGATAGGCAGCTTTCGATTAACTATCTCAACTATTTCACCGATATAAATCAGGGATACTTTGCTTACGCACGGCACTTTGATAGCGTGGGCACATTTGCGGCAGGCATACAATACCTAAACTACGGTACATTTAAAGGTGCTGATATCGCCGGAAATTCAACAGGCACTTTTACAGCCTCTGATATGGCCCTACAGATAGGGTACGGCAATAACAAAAAACAATGGCGCTACGGAGCCAATATGAAAGTGGTGTACTCACAGCTTGAAACCTACAAATCATTAGGTGTTGCTTTTGATATTGCAGGAGCCTACGTAAGCAAGGATACTCTTTTCACCGCTACAGTGGTTGCCCGCAATGCAGGTTTACAAATCATGCAATATGTGCCCGGTAATGCTGAGCATTTACCGTTTGAAGTAATGATTGGCGTTTCTCAAAAACTTAGACATGCACCTTTCAGACTTTCAATGGTGGCTCACAACCTGCAAAAGGGAGATATTTCTTACATCAACCCTAATGCAAAAAACCTGCAAATTGATTTTGCGACTCAAAAACCGATACAAG
This sequence comes from Bacteroidota bacterium, assembly GCA_008933805.1. Taxonomy (NCBI): domain Bacteria; kingdom Pseudomonadati; phylum Bacteroidota; species Bacteroidota bacterium. The sequence continues at coordinate 4,632 of WBUH01000019.1, read as the reverse complement.
AAAAAGTATCTACCGGCGATAAAATTATGCGCCACTTGATTTTTGGGGTCGAAGCCGTTTTCAGCAAAAACTTTAACATCCGCTTTGCCTATAACCACCAACGCCGCAAAGAAATGAGCTTGCCTGATATGCGCGGCTTCACCGGCTTTTCGTGGGGTTTTAGCCTTAAACTGCTTAAAATGAATGTGAGTTACGGCAACGCAGGTTTCTTTCCAAAAACCGGCAGCCATCACTTCTCACTGCTGATAGATACCCCAACCTTCTTTAAAAGAAAGAAAAAGGCACCAAGCACAACAACTCCTTCTATTTAAACCCGCAGTACAACACCTGCAAGGCTTTTAGCCCTTTATTTGTTATCTTTGTACTAAAATTCAGGTGTTGAAAAAGATTATTATAGCTATTGACGGTTACTCATCGTGCGGAAAAAGCACAATGGCACGCGCCCTTGCCTCTCATTTAGGATATACTTTTATCGATTCGGGAGCGATGTACCGTGCGGTTGCGTTATACTTTACCCAAAACGAGGTAGATAAAAACGATGCCGCCCAAGTTGATAGCGCACTTGAAAACATTACCATACAGTTTGTTTATAACCCCCAACGCGGTGCCAGCGATACATACCTGAACGGTAAAAACGTTGAGGATGAAATACGCAGCATGGCTGTTGCACAGTTTGTTAGTAAAGTGAGTACCATATCGGCAGTGCGCCGCTTTTTGGTGAAACAACAACAACAAATGGGTGCTGATAAGGGATTAGTGATGGATGGCCGTGATATTGGTACTGTGGTCTTTCCGGATGCTGAGTTGAAAATATTCTTAACGGCACGTCCTGAAGTGAGAGCAGAAAGAAGGCAAAAAGAATTGGCCGAAAAAGGCCAGAATGTGCCTTTTAACGAAGTAATGGACAATTTACTGGAAAGGGACCGTATTGACTCGACACGAGCGGATAGCCCCTTAAAACAAGCTGATGATGCCTTGGTGCTTGATAATAGCGATATTACCCGTGAGGAACAGTTTGAATTAGCCGTAAAATGGGCTAATGAGCGTATGAGTCAGACTGCTTGCTGAATTTGATTATCTAAATTTGGCAGCGAAATTATAAAGGCTGTACCTTTTCCTTCTTCAGACTGCACATCAATTTTACCACCCAGTTTATCAATAGATTCTTTGGTTACGTATAAACCAATGCCTGAACCTGCATTAATAAAGGTAGCGCGGTAAAACATATCAAAAATGTGCGAAAGGCTCTCAGGTTTAATCCCTATACCGTTATCAACCACTTTTAAGTACACCTCTTTTTCATCAACGCGGGCCTCAATTTTAATTTCTTTATTGGGGTTTTCGGGGCGTTGAAACTTGATAGCGTTACTGATAAGGTTATTAACTACTGAACGAACTCTAAAACCATCGTTCATAAACCTTGAAGTTTGACTAATATTTATGTCAAAGTTTATCTTATCGGCACCTAAATAATAACGAAGGCTTCCCACCGTTTCTTGAATCATGGCAACAAAGTCAAGCACTTCAAGCCGGGCTTCTTTTTTATTATTTATGTAATAATCAATTACGTTATTATTCAATACCTCCATACGCTTCACACTAATCTCTACCATGCGTAGGTATTCGTGCATTTTTTCGTCTGAGGTTTCGTGCTGTGCCAAACTAACAACACCAAGTATCGAGGTAAGTGGCGCGCGCATATCGTGTGAGGCGCTGTATATAAAACGGTTTAGTTCATCATAGGCCTTTTGCAATTCTTCGGTTTTCTTTCTCAACTCACGACGAGAATTGCACAAGTCCACACCGTTTTTCACGGCCACCATTATATCCTCGTCTTGCCAAGGCTTGGTAATATAACGGTACACCTGCCCTTTGTTAATGGCATCAATAACCGTGTTAATATCTGCGTAGGCAGTAACAAGTATCCGTACAGTATCAGGGTATTCATCTTTAATGGACTCACAAAACTCAACCCCGCTCATTTCGGGCATACGTTGGTCTGTGAGCAATACATGAAAAGGCTTTTCAGCAAGCTTCTGGCGGGCTTCGCCGGCACTGATAGCTACTTCAATATCAAAAAACCGTCTGAATTGTGCTTTAAACCCCGTAAGGTTGCCCATTTCATCGTCCAAAAATAATACCGATGGTTTCTCTTGTTCCAAAATGCAAACCTATGTTAAATATGGTTGTGTAGCAATATGACATTTTTTTTCTACACCACAGCAAAATTATAATTTTATGGCTCAAACCATAAAAAATTTAAAAAAACTACGCATTTGTTTTACACATTTGCAATTGTCTGTTATTCAAAAAAATACACCCTAATTAAAAATCTCTTAATTACACAGAATATTTACTTCATATTGGCACAAGATACCAAAAAAGACAATACTTATAGCTGTATAACCAAGGAATAAAATTTATTGTTTAAACGTTAACTGATAAATAAGCAACAGTGATGCAGAAAGTAGTGTGTTGAAATTGTAGAAGTTGCGTTTGCCCGAAATGGGTATGAAACATCACCTTTTTTGGTGTAGCTAAATTATGATGAGTACTATACTGACAAGCCGTGTAATAATCCGTGTATGAATAACGGATAGGAAATGTATTTACTACAACTGTTCTTTTCGCACTACGGTTTTTCCTTTGTCGTCATAGAACAGCCACTGGCCTGATTTTCTTCCATCTTTATATTGACCGGTTGACTCTATAGTGCCATCTTTACGGTAGGTAATTGCCACACCATGACGAACCGGAACGGGCGTAGGGCTTATTGCCGTATCTCCGTTTGAATAGTTTATCTGAAAAGAATACCGAAGGTAATAGTGATACACTTCTTTCAATTGTGTTTGCGCTGAGTCGTAATAAACGTGTCCCTCTTCTTCAAATTGGGCATTGGCAGTCACAAAAACAAATAGGGCAGTTAGGGCAAGAAACAATTTCTTCATATTTCCTTAATAAACGCAAGTACGTAAAAAATAGTGTCGGTGCAAAAACTATTTATCTACCCTATATACTCATTTGCAGCCAATTAGTAAACGCTACAAACAAAAAACACCTGCAAGGCTTGCCTTACAGGTGTTTTCATAAAATTGTATTAAACAGCTAATTAAGCGTTGGCAGCTTTTACGCCCAACACTTCAGCCATTTTAGCACCGATTTCTGCGGGGCTTTCCACAACGTGGATGCCGCACTCGGCCATAATCTTCATTTTAGCAGCAGCGGTATCTTCAGCACCACCGATAATAGCACCGGCGTGGCCCATACGTTTACCTGCAGGCGCAGTTTGACCGGCAATAAAACCAACTACAGGCTTAGTACCGTTTTGTTTAATCCAACGTGCAGCTTCTGCTTCCATGCTACCGCCAATCTCACCAATCATAATAATACCATCGGTGTCAGGGTCGTTCATAAACATTTCAACTGCTTCTTTGGTGGTAGTTCCAATAATTGGGTCACCGCCAATACCAATTGCAGTACTTTGTCCCATACCTGCTTTGGTAATTTGGTCTACAGCTTCGTAAGTAAGTGTACCTGACTTTGAAACGATACCGATACGACCTGGTTTGAAAATAAATCCGGGCATAATACCGATTTTAGCTTCGCCGGGGGTAATGATACCGGGGCAGTTAGGTCCGATAAGACGTGTTTGACGGCCTTGCAAATATGCTTTGGCAGCAATCATATCTTTGGTTGGGATACCTTCGGTGATACAAACCACAAGGGCAATACCAGCATCGGCAGCCTCCATAATGGCATCAGCCGCAAATGGAGCCGGAACAAATATGATGGATACGTTGGCTTGGGTAGCATCAACTGCATCCTTCACAGTGTTAAACACTGGACGGTCTAAGTGCATTTGGCCGCCTTTACCGGGGGTAACACCACCTACTACGTTAGTACCGTAGGCAATCATTTGCTCGGCATGAAATGTACCTTCGCCGCCGGTGAAACCTTGCACCAGCACTTTTGAATCTTTATTTACTAAAATACTCATGGGTTGCTCTCAAAAATGTGCCGCAATTTAGTGTTTTACGCCTAATTGGGGTGGATTTTTTTATAAAATACTGCTGTTTAATGTTGCACTTTGGGGAGGGTAAGTATAAACTCGGCTCCTTCACCCGGAGCGCTTATTACTTCTACCTTACCGTTATGGCTTTCTTGGATAATATTAAACACTATCGAAAGACCTAAACCTGTACCCTGCCCTACTTCTTTTGTAGTAAAAAAGGGTTCAAATATTTTAGCCTTTACTTTATCATCCATACCAATACCATTGTCTTTAATGCTAATGGTAATGTAATCGCCGGCATTGGCTGTGGTAAGGGTAAGAACTCCCTTGGGGTTTACGTTACGATTGGCACGTATAGCATGAACGGCGTTACCAATAATATTCATAAACACTTGATTTAGCTTACCCATAAAGCAATCTATCTCAGGTATATCGCCGTAGTTCTTGATAACATTTATATTATCCAGTTTGTTACGTAACAACATCAAGGTAGAGTCTAACCCTACGTGTATGTCGCCACGTTTCAAATCCTGCTCATCCACACGTGAGAAGTTGCGTAAACCTTTCACAATTTCAGAGGTACGCTGTGCACCGTCGTCAATTGTTTTTATCAGCAGGTT